>DASZPH010000128.1:0-54545 GCA_035550375.1 Pirellulales bacterium
CGCTCTCGCAAGGCCGCACGATCCACCCTCGAAGAACTCGAATCCATGACTCGCTCCATTCTGCCGAAAGAACACAGAACACTCCTTCCCCATGTTCTACAGCTTGCGCAGCCAGCGCGCCAGAGTTATTTGCCAGACACGTTGCCGCGACCCAAAGTGGTCCGCCGTCAGTCGCCTCGCCAGCATTTCATCACCGCGGCGCCGGCCGCACTGACGGTGCCAAAAATCACCATCCCCAGGGCGGCGGAAACGATGACCGCGGCAAACAGGTCGGCCGTCTTCTGGAATCCAGTCGTCTGCTGAATGAGGTACCCCAGCCCGGGTCGCTGGGCACCCGCCCCGGCGAAGATTTCGCCGACGATGGCGCCGACCACCGAGAGACCGGCCGAGATACGCGCCCCGGTAACAACGTGCGGCACGCTGCTAGGCAAACGCAGCTTAACGAGCAACTGCCATCGCGAGGCGCCAGCCAGTTCAAATAGCTCGAGGAGGTTGGCGTCGATCGCGGTGAGGCCGGCCGTGGCGTTGGTGATGACCGGAAAGATGCTGATGATAAAGGCCACAACCACCACGCTCTGAAAGCCGTAGCCGAACCAAGCCACGATCAAGGGAGCGATCGCCACGATCGGCACCGTCTGCAAAAAGATGGCGTAGGGGTAAATGCTGCGCTCCACGACGCGCGACTGCGAAAAGAGACAGGCAATCATGAATCCGGCCGCCAGGCTCAAAAGAAAGCCGGCTGCCGCCGCTTCGCCGGTCGTCGACGCCGCCGAAAGAAGATCGCCGCGCCGCTCCCATCCGGCCCGCAGAACCTCCAACGGCTGCGGCACCACGTAGCGCTTGATGCCCATGGCCACAACCGCCAGATGCCAGATGGCGATAACGACGAAAAACAGGACTACCGGCGGCGCGGCGAACTCAAGCAGCCAGCGAAGGGGTCGCCTCATGAGTTTCCCTTTCGCAGCAGGTGGCCGATTTCGCCCACGAAACGTGCGAATTCCGCTTCCGCCCGCAGGTCGGGCCGTCTTTGTCCCGCGAACGGAACAGGCACGTCGGCCACGATCCTTCCCGGCCGGGGACTGAGGATGACGATCCGCGTGCTCAAAAAGGCCGCCTCGGCCAAGTTGTGCGTCACAAACAGCGCCGTCCAACAGCGTTTCCGCCAGAGCCCCAGAAGCTCCTCGTTCAAGGTCTGGCGGGTGATGTCGTCGAGCGCGCCGAACGGCTCGTCGAGGAAGATGATTTGAGGGTCGGTAACCAGCGCACGGGCCAGGGATACCCGCATCCGCATGCCGCCCGACAACTCGCGCGGACGGCGGTGGGCAAAATCGCCCAGCCCGACCATGTCCAAGGTAGAGCGGGTACGCTGGGCGCGGTCGGCCGCGGAAGCGTGGGCGATCTCAAGCGGCAGGGCGACATTACGCCCGGCACTGCGCCAGGGGAGGAGCGTCGCATCCTGAAATACGAACGAGAGGCGCACTCGGCGACGGGCCTCTCGGGGCGCCGCGCCCGCCACCAGCACGCTCCCGCCGGTGGGCTTGACGAGCCCCGCCACGATCCGCAACAGGGTCGATTTTCCGCAGCCACTCGGTCCCACGAGCGATACGAACTCGCCTTCGCGCACGCTGAGGCTAATTCCGTCCAGCGCCGGTACGCCGCCGCGATAGATCATGGAGAGGCGGTCGATCGAGACGATCGGAACGCCGTTGACGGCTTCAGGTGGGCTCGTAGAGGCTGTCATCGGCCGTGGTCGAGGAGGATAGGGGCGGTCGCTTTTGTAGTTGCACAAACTCCCTTGGTCAATCTGAGGGTTTTTTCGAGCAGGATTGGCAGCAGCCCAATGGCAACAGAGAGCACAATGTTATCGCGGCACAATGTCGATGAAGACAAGTTCCGGGCGGCAGCGGAAGCGCATTCGCGGGGCGTTCGCGCGCTCCATTCCCACGCCGCGGGAAACGATCAGCGTTTTGTCGCCGGGTAGATGAGTCACCCCGGCGGCCCAGGAGCGGGGGACAAGTGCGTGGGTAATCAGGGGCCCCAAGATCGGCAAACGTACCTGCCCACCGTGACAATGGCCTGCCAGAAGCAGATCCGCCTGAACGTCTCCGAGGGAGAAATTCGGGCAATGGCCGACGACGACGTGGAAGCGATCGGTGCCCGGCACCTCTAGGTTGGTAGAAAACGAGTCATGCAGCGACAGACACGTAATCGTGAGGTTTTCGAGGTCAAAGGAACCGGTCTTTGAAACCGCCGTTACGCCAGTGCCGAGAAAGGCATCAGCCCAGTCGGACCGGTCGACGTTGCCGCGAACGGCGTAGCAACCCAAAGGGGCGCGGAAATCGCTTCCTGCTAATAGCATCTGCAGTTCGTCCTGCAACTGGACGTAACGGTGATCGTCGTGTTCTTGAATGTAGTCGCCCGCCAACAGAATCAAATCGGGCTTTTCGGCGACGATAGCTTCGATGACCACGCGCTCGTAGTCGCCGATTTCATCGGTCTGCAGGTCGGCAAGCAGGGCGATCTTGAGGGGCCCATTCAGCTTATTGGTGGTGACTCGCACACGAGATATCTCCAACCAATGCGGCTCGACCAGGAAAGCGTCGGCCGCAACCGATTCAATCGCCACGAAGCTGGCGAGAAAAACCGCGGCCCACCGCCGATGCGAACATCGCAAGACAAAGGCGGCAACGAGGCACAGCAGGGCGACGAATCCAAACAAACCGTATGTTAGGAGTCGCATGGCGCCAAAAAGATCTTCGCTGAGCGTGATTGCCATCAGCGTGCCGAGACCGCCGACCGCCAGCGCGGCCAAGAGGAAGGTTCCCGGGCGTCCGCTTCGGCCCGCGCTCCAAAGCGCGGTGGCCAAAGCCACGGCCATTACGCAGTTGTACAGGGTGGCCCACATTAGACGCTCGCGATCCGGGGACGGTAGGTTAGCAAGTCCCCGCCGCAATGCCTTGGCTGAGGTCGCCCATCGCGCTTCTGCACGCTTCCACTTATGAGTCTGCGATCTCCTTCAACGCGCCCAGCACCTGCTCGTCGTGGCCGTCGACCGAGACCCGCTTCCAAACCTGGCGCACGACCCCCTCCGCGTCGATCAAGAAAGTCGAACGCTGGATGCCCCACGACTTCTTGCCGTACATATTCTTCTCTCGCCAGGCACCGTATTTGTTGGCTACTTTGTGATCGACGTCGGCCAGCAGGGGAAAATTGAGCTGATACTTGTCTCGAAATTTGACGTGACTTGCCACGTTGTCGGTGCTGACGCCGAATACCTTGGCGCCCAACTTGACCAGTTCACGCTGGCGGTCGCGAAAAGAGCAGGCCTCGCGAGTGCAGCCCGGCGTGTCGTCGCGGGGATAGAAATACAGCACCACCGGCGAGCCGCGCTGGTCTTTCAGCTTGACCTTGGTGCCGTCGTCGGACGCCAGGGTGAAATCGGGGGCGGGCTTGCCTTCTTCGATCCAGTCACTCATCGAATGTCTCGCGGGGCTTGGCCGACAGATTATAACGGCGATCCGAGTTCATTTAAGACGACGTTCCGGGTGGTCAGACGGGCGACGGCGGCGAACCCGTCTGCTGGAACGACCGTCCTGGCTGTGTACAATACAGGCGGGCAACTTCCAGGTCTATGATGAAAGGACATTTGTGGCGATTTCCACTATTGGCCAACACTCGGAAACATCTCGGTCGGGGCGATCTCTGGAGCTAGCCAAGGCGGCGGCTCGAACTGCGGCGGAGAACCGCGGACGCGACATTGTCATTCTTGACATGAGAGAGGTGACTCCCGTCTTCGACTACTTTGTGTTGGCCACCGGGAGCAGCCGCCGGCAGCTCCACGCCATGAGCGAGGAAATCGACCATAAACTCGAGGACGAGATGGGCGACCGCCGTCTGGGCCTCGAAGGCTACCAGGACAGCCGTTGGATCCTGCTCGACTACGGCGACGTCGTGGTACACCTCTTCGAGCCGGAAGCCCGCGAATACTACGGTCTGGAAGATCTTTGGTGCGACGCGCGGCGCGTGCCCGTCGACCTGCCGGAAGCAGGCAGTGTGGGCGGCTCGTATTTGGGCTCGTAGCCGCAGGCGGGTCGGCTATACTTCACGCGAGCGATGGCCGTGCAGCCGTGAGCGGCGTATGGCTCCGCGAATCCGCAGATTCGCGTAGGCTTTGCTCCCACAATAACCCGAAGCGTCAGCGAGGGAGTACGTTGACTCCGGTTCGAGGTTGCGCTACATGGATGGTCGGCTTCCCTCGCTTACGCGTCGCGTTAGTGCAGCGATGAATAATCCGGCGCATTGGTAGCCTCCGGCGGCGCGTTGCCACCACTGACCTCCTTCGCGTCCGGGCGGAAAACAAACATGAACGTCCTTTCATTCATTCGAAGCCGATTCGCTGCGGCGTTGGCTGCGTTGCCCGATGCGCCAGGGTTGTCGGCCCATGAGATTGCCGAACTGGTCGACATGGTGCGGCCCAGTCAGGATCCGAAGTTCGGCGACTACCAGGCAAACTGCGCCATGCCACTAGGAAAGCGGCTCGGCCGCTCGCCGCGCGAAGTGGCCCAGCAGATCGTGGAACACCTTGGGTGGAACGACTTAGGTGACGCACCGGAGGTCGCCGGTCCCGGTTTTATCAACCTGCGGTTGAGCGAATGTTGGCTCTCCCGGCACTTGTCGCGTGCCGCGCAAGACGACCGACTGGGCGTGGCCAAGGCTGAGCCGCCGCGCACCTACGTAGTCGACTATTCGGCCCCGAACGTCGCCAAGCCGATGCACGTGGGACACATTCGCTCCACGGTGATCGGCGACAGCCTCTATCGCACGCTCAAGTTCGCCGGCCACCGGGTGATCGGCGACAACCACATCGGCGATTGGGGCACGCAGTTCGGCATGATCATCTATGGCTTCCGCCAGTTCCGCAACGAGGCCGCCTATCGGGCCAACCCCGTCGAAGAACTCGGGCGACTATATAGGCTCGTGAACAGCCTGGTCGACTACCACGAGGGGCGGGAGAAACTGGCCCGACTGCTTCAACAGGTTGTTCAAAACGAGCAGGCGCTTGACCGTCACGCCGCCCAGGCTGTCGCCGGCGACGCTAAGGCCGAGAAGAAGGCGAACAAAGACCTGAGGCGGCTGGAGAAGGAACTGGAGGAATCGCGTAAGGAGTTGAAGGCGCTCGAGGCCAAGCAGGCGGCCATCGAGGACAATCCCGAGGCAGCCCGCCTGGCAAAGGAGCACCCCGACATCGCCTCCGCCGCGCTCGCCGAGACGGCTAAGCTTCACGCGGGGGACGAAGACAACCTGCGGCTCTGGCGAGAGTTCATGCCCCCCTGTATGCAGGCCATCCAGGACGCCTATCGCCGGCTGGGCGTCGAATTCGACGTGACGCTGGGGGAGAGCTTTTATCACGACCGCCTGGGGGCGGTGGTCGACGACCTGCGACGCAAGGGCATCGCCCGCGAAAGCGAGGGGGCAGTCTGCATCTTCTTCGAGGACATACCAGCCCCGATGATCGTGCAGAAGCGGGACGGCGCCTTTCTCTACGCTACGAGCGATATGGCCACCGTCCAGTACCGAATAGAAACTTGGTCGCCAGACGCGATCCTATACGTGGTCGACCACCGGCAGAGCGATCATTTTCGCCAGTTGTTCGCGGCGGTGCGACAATGGGGTTACGACCGGGTGGAGCTACAGCATATCACCTTCGGCACCGTGCTTGGACCGGACGGTCGGCCGTACAAGACGCGCGCCGGCGACACGGTGGGCCTGATGGGCCTGCTCGACGACGCCGTGGCCCACGCCTACAAAGTTGTCTGCGAGGTGGATGAGGAAAAACCGCAGGGGCGGGAGCTCTCGGACGACGAACGCCGTCGCGTGGCCGAGGTGGTAGGGCTGTCGGCGATCAAGTACGCCGATCTGTCGCAAAACCGCACCAGCGACTACGAATTTAGCTTCGAGAAGATGGTCGCCCTGAAGGGAAACACGGCGACGTACATGCAGTACGCCTACGCGCGTGTGCTGAGTATCTTCCGCCGCGGCGGTATCGAGGTCGAGGCGGTTCGCGACGAGCGGCCGGCGATCTTGCTCAGCCAGCCGGCCGAACGCGCCCTTGGCCTGGAGCTGTTGCGTTTCTCAGAAGCGATCGAGTTCGTATTGGCCGATTATCGGCCGAACCAATTGACCACCTATCTTTTCGATCTGGCCAATCGCTTCTCGACGTTTTTCGAGGAGTGTCACGTGCTGAAGGCTGCGACAACCGAGCTGCGCAACAGCCGGCTGCTTTTATGCGACTTAACCGCGCGGACGATCAAGCAAGGCCTGGAACTGCTGGGAATCGAAGTGGTCGGCAAGATGTGAGGCCGGCAAGGGGCCTTAGCGTCGCTCACGTTGCGGAGCTTCGAGATCGGCCGTGCCCTTCTTGTCTTCCCGACGGACAACCGAGTCGCAACGGCCGAAAATCATTCGGCCGGCACTCGTCTGTAAGACACTGGTGACGGCGATCTTGACCGTCTTGTTCAGGTGCTCCCGGCCCCCTTCCACCACGATCATCGTGCCGTCGTCGAGGTAACCAATTCCCTGCCCCGGTTCCTCGCCCGGCTTGACGAGGTGGACTTCCAGCGACTCGCCGGGCAAAAACAGCGGCTTCAGCGCGTTGGCCAGGTCGTTGAGATTGATGACATCGACGCCGTGCAGTTTCGCCACCTTGTTCAGGTTGTAGTCGTTGGTGACGATCTTCCCGTCGACGTGCTTGGCGAGGAGCACCAGCTTGAGGTCGACCGGCTGACCCTCGAATTCCGCCAAGGTTCGATCGTAGATCTGCAGGTCGACCCCCGGATTGGCGCGCAACCGGTTGAGGATGTCGAGACCACGCCGGCCACGACTGCGGCGAAGGCGGTCCGAACTATCGGCGATCGCTTGCAACTCGCCCAGCACGAAGCGAGGCATAAGCAACTGGCTGTCAAGGACCTTGGTTTCGACGACATCGGCGATGCGGCCGTCGATCACCACGCTGGTGTCGAGGATGTAGGGTTTCAGCCCCTTGACCTCCTTGGAGAACTCGACGTACGGAATGATGAATCGGAAATCGTTGCGAGTCTGCATCAACATGGTGATGCATGTGTAACAGAGCACCAGTGCCATCACGAGATTGATCGCGCCGCGGGTAAAGTCGTCGAGGGGGAACACGGGGGCGAGCGCCAGCCCGACCACGTACGTGAGAAAAAGCCCCACGATCAAGCCAAAATAGACTGACGAAATGATGTCCAGTGGCTTGCGAGGCAGGAGGACATCGATGGCCACGACGACCGTCGAAATGAGCATCATGCCGCCAAAAATGGCCCAGGGGAGCCAGAGCGGCTCCTTGGGCATTGACTTGGCCTGCACCAATGATACAGCACCGCCGGCTGCCACCAGAAAGAAGATCACCCGTAAAACGATCAGAGGCATCCGGTTACTTCCTACCCCTCGCCCGCCTTGCAAATTCATGGTCAACTCAGGAAAACTATCTTCACATTCTACCACCCCGATCGTCGGGTGCCAGTGCTGGCTCGCTCGCTGAGGCTGGCGGGCTCAGCGGCTTCGGGCACGCCCAGGGCCAAGATCAACTCATCATCAAGCGCAGGCCTGCCGTTTTCTGCCATGTCCTTTGGACCAATGCGCGGACGTTCGACGAGTTAGTCGCGCGGCCGCGCTTGGCCGGTGCGTAAGAAGTGTTAGCATACACCTGTCTAGCCAGATAGCGTGATAACTCGAAACCACGCCGCTAGGCGTTGATCTCGCTCCGGGTTTGACTGGCCATCCGCTTCTCATCGTCTGGAAGGCGCAGTTTGGTGCCGGTCAAACCGGGAAGCACAAGTCGTCGAAGGCCATGATGGCATCGACCCTTTTTCCCTGGATGTGTCCGCCCTTTCATCTGCCCTCTCGGTCATCCCAGTCATGTCATGGCAAAACACGTTCAATCTGATCTTCGGTCCCGGTCTATTTGCCGGAATCAAAACGGGTGACCTGTTTCGACTGCTGCGCAACAGCCATTTCGTGGTCCGTCCGCGATACGGACTGCGGTGCCTGTCGGCCGTCGGCGCGAGCGTGGCCAACTCGATCCACAGTCGGATCGAACAGCAGGCCTTCGGGCGCTGTCTTCCTCAGCAAACGATTCCCCCGCCGCTGTTCATCCTCGGCCACTGGCGAAGCGGTACGACGTATCTGCACAATCTGTTGTCGCAGGACGATCGCTTCGCATTCCCCAATCTCTACCAGGTGCTCTATCCGCACACCTTCCTGACCACCGAAGCAGTCAACGCGCGGCTAATGTCATTCCTTGTGCCGCGGACGCGATTCGGCATCGACAACGTGGCAATCAGTTGGGCGGCCCCCTACGAGGACGAGTTTGCGATTGCCATCATGTCGGGGTTGTCGCCTTACGTCACGATGGCCCTCCCACGGAAGCAGCCGTACTACGACCGCTTTCTTACGCTTCGAGACGCGTCGCCCGATGAATTGATACACTGGAGAGCAACGCTCACGAGCTTCCTCAAGAAGTTGACCTGGAAGCACGGCCGGCCATTAATTCTGAAAGTCGCCAGGCCACACCTGTCGGATCAGGCTGCTCGTGGAAACGTTCCCGGATGCCAGATTCCTCCACATCCGGAGGAATCCGTTCGAAGTGTTCCAGTCGACGATGAAGATGTTGTCTGCCACTCTGCGGTTCTGGAGGCTGCAGGACACGCGTTGCGTCGATTGGGAGCAGCGCGCGATACGGCAATACCGCGAGATGTTCGACGTGTACTTTCAGGAGCGGCACCTGATACGAGACGGCCGCCTGCATGAGATGACGTTTGAAGACCTGGAGGCGGACCCGATAACCGAGGTCCGGCGAGCGTACCGGGAACTGGATCTTCCACCCTTTGAGCACGTCGAGCCGAGACTCCGGGAGTATACGGCAAAGCTCCGAGGCTATCAGAAGAATCATTTGGCTGAGTTGTCGGGCGAGATGCGCAGTCGACTCCTGCGCGAGTGGAACGCGAGTTTTGAAAACTGGCACTACCCAACTGTGTGCCAATCACGATGAGCGACGGCCTTGTCAGGCGAGCAGCTCGCGGATTGCCTTGCCTTCGCTGAGCTTGATCGGCCGACCGATGGGGGCGAGTTCTTCGTGGGTCGGGTCGAGCCCCAAGGCCGTGAGCACCGTGGCGTGCAGGTCGGCCACCTCGTAGGGATCGTTCACTTTGCGCCCGCCTTCGGGATCGGTTTCGCCGATGGCGACGCCTCTTTGCAGTTTGCCGCCGGCTAACAGCATCGTAAAACCGTGTGGCCAGTGGTCGCGGCCTCCCAGCCGATTGACCTGCGGCGTCCGGCCGAATTCGCCGCCGCACAGGACGACCGTTTTGTCGAGCAGGGCTCGCTCGTGAAGGTCGGCCAGAAGCGCCGAAAGTGCTGTGTCCAGAGTCGGTGCAAGGTTGGCGTGGATTTCGTGATTGTTCACGTGGCTATCCCAGCCGTTCAGATTTACCTCGACGCAGCGCACCCCGACCTCGATCAGCCGCCTAGCTGCCAGGCAGCCGCGCCCGAACGGCGTGTCGCCGTAACTTTGGCGCACCGCTTCGGGCTCGCGGCTGACCTCGAAGGCTGCAAGTTGCGAGGAGCTCATCATCGTCCGCGCGTTGGCCATGGTCTCGCGGTGGAGCGTGCCGGCCGCGGTCTTCACTCGCCCGCGGGCAAACGCGGTCTCGATCACGTTCAGGTCGGCGAGGCGACGATCGATCCGGTTATCCGGGACACGTGCGATAATGTCGGGGACTTTTTCGGCCGGATCATCGCACTTGAAAGCATCGTACTGCTTGCCCAGAAAGCCACCCATGCTCGGCCACTGCGTGTCAAGAATCGAAACATGCCGCGGGATCTCTGTAGCTCCAACGGGCAGCGCGTGGCAGCAGATCGCGCCAATCGACGGGTGGACCACCGTCGGATTGGGCCGATACCCAGTCTTGACCGTATACGTCCCCCGCTCGTGGTCTCCCTCCTTGCTTATCACCGAGCGGACGAGCGCCGCGTGCTGAAGCTGATCGGCCAACCGTTCGTAGCCCTTGGCAAGCTGGACGCCCGGGACGGACGTGCGGATGGCCGTCGTTCCAGCGGCGATGGCTGTTCTGGGATGCGGATCGAACGTTTCCAATTGACTTGGCCCCCCGGCCAGCCAAAGGAAGATCAGCGACTGCGCCGGCTCTCCGCTTCGCTCCTTTTTTGCGTTACGGGCCAAGAGCTCGGCCACTGGCGTCAACCAGGAGACGCCGCCCAGGGCCGCAAGTTTCAGAACGCCGCGGCGGGCAAGGCGATGTTGCCAATCGTGAGGACCTAGTGATTCCATGAAAACTCCGTGGAGTTCAGCAAGCACCAAGCGAGATCTTCCAGCCGCTCGTTCCGCGAACGCTTGTCGGTTTGACTTCCCAGCGAGGCCTCAAAGTACCTTCGTTCCTCGGCGGTCGGGCGGCGAGTGAGGACGGCGAGATAAGCCGTTTCGACCGCTTTTTCGTCGGTTGGCGCCAGCGTCGCAATCTGCGAGGTCGCGTTGGTCAGCGGCCCCTGGCCGATGCGATCCTGCAATTGCTTGCCGTTCATCATCAACAGACGCTGAGGAATGGTTCCTCCTTGGGGCGAAAACTCCTCTTCGCCCAGGTCACCGTATCGCTTGATGAAGTCGTTCTGCCCGATCACACGCAGAACGCGAACCACAATGTGCGACTCGTAATCGATCGTCGTCAGCGAACCACTCTGCAGGATGCCGCCGATCACCTGTTCTGGGCGCATGCGGGTGATGGGAAACGCCGCCCAGGCCGCCTCGTGCTCCGCCGTGATCTCCGTCGCGATCGAACTGGCATCGGGCGAGCTGGCGTCGCGCCGGCTGTCGAGTTGGAAGGCCTCCGTCATGGCGATGGTGCGGAGCAGACGCCGCAGATCGTACCCATGAGCCACAAAATCGTTCGCCAGGATCTCGAGAACGGCGGGCGGCTCGCCCGCGGACTGGATGTCGTCAATCGGTTCGACGAGCGGCCGGCCGAACAATTCGGCCCAGAAGCGATTGGCCGCGGCCCGGGCGAAGGCCCGGTTGTCGCGATGCGTGACCCAAGCTGCAAGCTGCTGGCGACGCGTGCCCGTGGCCGGCAGGAGCTCGGTCTTAAACGGGACGCAGGGGGCGATGGTCTGTTTCTCCCCAGTCACGCGGCTTTCGACCACGTACTCGCCTTCCCCGTCGGTGATTCCCGTCAGTTGCTGCTTCGTGTGGCCGAAGAAGGCGGCCAGCCCCTGGAAGTCAGCCTGCTTCCAGGGCTGGAAGGGATGGTCGTGGCATTCCGCGCAGTCGAGCCGTACTCCGAGGAAGGCCCGCGAGACGCGCGCGGCCAACTCCCCCTCGTCTGGACCTTTTTCCTGGTCGGGCTTGACGGTGACGGTGATGAAATTGGTGGCCGGATGGTCGGTCCACAGGCCCGACTCCGTAATCAAGTCTCGCACGATTTCGTCGTAGGGCCGGTTTGTCTGCAGGTTGTCGCTTAGCCAGGCGCGAAACCTCCTGCGCCGGTAAATGATAAAAGGACCGTCCTGTACGCCCACGAAGGCTCTCGTCAGCCGTTCCGCCAGATAGTCGTGACAGCGGCGGTCTTCGAGGATGTCGGTCAGCCAGCGGTCGAGCCGTCCGTCTGCGGGCTCGGCTTCCAGATGCCGCAGCTCCTCCAGCGATGGAATCGTCCCCATCAGGCCAAGCGCCAGACGCCGGGCGATGGTCAAATCGTCGGCCCGCGGGGTGGGGATCAGATTCTCGCGGCTCCAGTCTGCACGAAACGTCTGATCGATAAGCGAGGCCGTTTCAGCCGCTTCGCGGTCTGCGACCACGCCGGCATTCGCGGGGTGCAAACGGTTCTCGCGCGGCCCTTTATGTACCGGCACGAGACTAGCCGCGAGTCCCGTCAGACCGGCCAGGCAAAGCAGGATGAATACGAAGTTACGCAACCACACGGAGATTCTTACCCTCGATAAGCAGGTCAACCGTTATTACCCTGTGCGACGGCCGAAGGCTTCAAAAATCGGGTGCGAACGATGCCCAGCTAAGGGTTCGTCGGACGGCGCCGTTCATTTGAAGTTTATCTGAGGACTGGTGGCAGGCGGAGCGCCCAGAGCACCAGGCCGGTCGATTTCTACGGGGTTTCAACGACAAAATGGCTCATCGGCCGAATACTCCGTGAGGCGACCTTGAACTCGAGCAGCCGGCGTCTGGCCGGCGGGTGGGCCGCCGAAACCGCCTCGCCCAGCGTCGTGCGCAGCCACCAAAGGGCTTCGGGCTGCAATTCGCCGTAGTGAATCACCCCCGCATCTTCGGCGGCCGGCACCCCGCTGCTTGTCCGCCGGCCGGCCAGGCCGAGACGGCTGCGGACTTCCTCACCGATTTGCCAGCGCGGCACGGCCTTGAGCTGAGAAAAAAGAGTGAGGTACTCGACATCCTGCTGCCCCCGGCGGAACGCCTTGAGCCTCAGCGAAGCGATGGGCTCGTCGTAGCCGGCCGGCTTGCCGGGATAGAAGAGGGCCAACGTGTCGGCCTGCCGCCAGGATTCGTCGTTACCGATAGTCTGCCAGGGCAGCACGCCGTCAGCGCCAAGCGACCAGGCGTCGATGCACCAGGCCGCCGGCTGCACGTTGCTCTGGTCGATGGAGTTCGCCGAGCCGTACTCAATCACTACCTGTCCGGTCGCCTCCTTGCGGTCGAGCACCATCCGCCGGTAGCGCCGCATGGCGCCGCCCACGACGTTGTAGTCGAGTACGTCGTCCAGCAAGTCCCGCTGCCACTGCGGTCGGGAAATGTCGCAGCGAAACAGCACGCTCGCCTGTCTGCGCACCGGATCGACCCCTTCATGAAAGGCCTTGCCGAACCAGCGCAAAGCCCAGTAGTCCTGAAAATTGGCCGGCTCGTCCAACAGCCACGGCGACGACCCGCGCGACCAGCCGCGCTCTTTGAAGTTGTTCTTGTTGTTCAAAAAGCCCTGGAAGAGCGTGTCGTGCCAGCCACGCTCGTTCACGTGCTCCGCCAACTGGCGGGCGACCGTGACCAGCGCTTGGCGGTAATCACCCGGGAAGGCTCGATCGGCCCAGTAGTCGCCGTTGTAGCTGCCCTCCATCGGCGTGGGCCAGTTCTCGTGCCAGGGCAGATAGAATCCGTCCACGGGCACACCCGCCCGCGGCAGATCGTCGAACGCCGAACCGTCGAGATAGGGCGCAAACCGCTTGTCCCACGCCGACCAATCGAGCCGCTGGCCGTCCCAGGCGGGGGCGCACCCATCGGCGATCAAACCGTTCTGGTGATAAGGCAAGCGATTGAGAAACGTGCGGTGCTTGTGGGCCAGCCGATAGTAACCCCGCTCGTTCTCCGGCAACCCGTAGCAATTCATCTCAGGCAGAAAGCTCAGGTAATCGGGCAAAGTGAAGTCCCAAACCGTGAGTCGCAGCTTGAGGCGAAGTGGGGGCTGATCTTTGCCGCCGAGAACAACCTCGCCCACGTATTCGCCCGGCTTTGCGTCATGCGGAACATAGATCTCGCAATGCATGGTCGTAAGGGGACTTCGGCGCCTCATGCCGCTGACCGTTTGCCGTTCGTCCGGAAGGTCGATCGCCGGTTCCTTCAGCGGTAGTGCCGCGTCGACAAATGCCCCCTGTCCGACGCGAACCGCCGAGAGCCGATGCCACGCGATCCGAAAAGCCGCGTCGCTTCCAGAAAACGTGGTCTGTACGTTGAAGCCTGGCACCGTGCCTTTGGCAAGCAATTGAAAACCGACGAATTCGTTCCTGGCGGCGTGCAGGCGGATTTCGCGTTTTTCGGCGTTCCAAAGATGGTTTTCGGCTAGGTACGAGTCGGGGTGGACCGGCACAAGCTGATCCGTTGCCAGGTTGACTTTATCCAACTCGTCGACGACGGCGATTTCGGCGCCTGCCAACCTTGGCAGCGGATGTGATGTGGCCTGACGTGCTGCAGGTCGAGATGGCAGGACGGGCGTTACGGCGCCCGCCGCAGCCAACCGCACCTGAGTCCGCGGGCCTTCGTTTCCGGCGCTGTCAACGGCGCTGATCGCAAGCGTCGCGCCGTCGGAGATCGGCACATCGCGCAGATGCATCACGGTTTGCTCTCCCGTAGCCTGGGCTACGGGAATCAAATAGCGTGGTAGCCGCTTGCCGTCGAGCTTGACTTGGTAGCCGATCGTTTCGCCCGGCCCTTGATCTTTCGGCGTAAGCCACGAAACGCGGACTTCGCCGGGTGGCATTCCCCGCGATTCAACTTCAATGCCGGCAGGCGCATCGGGAGGCTCGTTGTCGGTTTCGCCCAACTCGATGGTCAGGTAGGGCGAGGTCCGTTCGCCGCTTTCGCGGCTGTAGACGAAGCGGTTGGGGAAGAGCCGCAAGTCGAATCGTTCGCCGTCGCGAGACCATTCCGAGCCCGTGTCGTCAAACAAGAGCAGTCCATAGCTGCAGTCGGCCACGCGGGCGGCGATGACCCGCGAATCGACCGCCACCGTATGCCAGCTATCCTGTCCGACTGGCGAGGCGTCACTCGTCTTCCATCTGCTGCCACCACGACCAAAGATCACCTCGCAGAGGTCGCTGCCGCGATACGCCCACGGCACGTTGGGACTTTGCCGCCAGTTGAAGCACGAGCTCCCGTTCTGCGGCTCATAGCCGGTCGCCGTTCCTTCGGTCCACTCGGCCGAAAAGCTGCCGATCGTCATCCGGCGCAGGCTCTCGGCGCCGCTGGCCCGCAGGTGGAGCGTGGCCGAGCGCACCAGCCGCCCGCGCAGCGGCGCGGGATCGAAGTCGATGAGCGACATCTCCTGGATCGACTTGACCTTCAACCGATCGGCACCGCCCGTGTTGCCCTCGGCCTCGCGACCCACCTCCGAAAACCAGGTGTCGCGTGTGATGCCCAGGCGGATGGTTTCCGACGACTTGGGAATCGGCTCGGCCACTGTCGCGCAAGACACGATGGTCGCCGAGAGCCAGATGCTAACCCAGGGTGGTCGCATGACGGTTCATCCTCGATCTGAAAACAGGAGTCGTAGCGTAGGCTACCGCTCGCCGTTACCGCGATTGTCTAACCGGTAGCCAATGGCGCGCGGGGCGCTGCATTAATCTGAGCCCAGACCAGATGGGGACCGTTGCGTACATCGCCCCTCCCGGGGCGCCATTTGGCTACCGATCAAACGATGCATTGCATGGCGAGATTAGGTAGCGCAGAAGCGGAAACGAACACCGATTCTAACCTGCGCCCTGGCCTGTTACACTTGCTGCGGATCGAGAACTCCCCTCCTAACGCCATCACCATGCTTCCCTCCGGAACCTTCAACGGCCGAACGATCGTCATTACCGGCGGAGGCACCGGCCTGGGCCGGTCGATGGCTCTATCGCTGCTTGGGCTGGGAGCAAACGTGGTGATTTGCGGTCGACGGGCTGAAGTGCTCAGGCAAACCGCCGAAGAGCTGCGGCACGAGACCGGCGGCGAGGTGCTGGATCAGCCGTGCGACGTGCGCGATACAGAACAGGTTGAAAGCCTACTGGCTGCCGCTTACGAGCGGTTCGGCAGCGTGCATGGCCTGGTGAACAACGCCGCCGGCAATTTCATCTGCCCGACTGAACGGCTCAGCTACAACGCCGTCCACGCGGTCGTCGACATCGTGCTCTACGGCACCCTCCACTGCACGCTCGCCTTCGGCAAGCGGTGGATAGCGGAGAGCACCAAGGGAGTGATTCTCAACATCGTGGCCACCTACGCCACCTGCGGATCGGGCTTTGTCGTGCCTTCGGCCGTAGCCAAAGCGGGAGTGCTGGCGCTGACCCAATCGCTGGCCTCGGAGTGGGGTAAGCACGGCATCCGCTCCAACGCCATCGCACCCGGGCCGTTTCCGACCGAGGGAGCATGGTCGCGGCTGATGCCCCAGGCCCTCAAGCACCTCGGCGACCCGACGGCCCGCATTCCGCTCGGGCGCGTGGGCGAGCACGAAGAGCTGGCGAATCTGGCGGCATATCTGCTGAGCGATTACGGCGGCTACATCAACGGCGACTGCATTCGGATCGATGGCGGTGAATGGGTGCGGGCGGCCGGCGAGTTCAACTATCTCGAGGCCGTAACCCCCGATCAGTGGGACGAAATCCAGCGATCCTTGAAGCCGAAAAAGGGATAGGTGCCGGGCTCGGGCGCCCAGGCTCCGTTCGCCCCGCCGCCGGTGGTAGAATAAAGCTCGGGACGACGGACCACGACTGTACCCGGGGTGCTTCCTTAAGGCGCGAAGAAAATCATGACCATCGAGCAAATTCGCGCGCTACGAGCCACGGCCGTTTCAACCGTTTGAGATCACCTCGCCGACGGTCGAACGCTGACGGTCGAATAGCTTGAGTTGATGTCTCGGTCGGTAAGCAGTCGCACGACTGCCGTCAGCCGCCCCGACGACGTGATCGAAACCATCGTTTTTTGCTTGTCGTGAGCATCAACCCGCGTCCCAACGGCGGATCACGCGGCCGGTTATCGCCGGTCCGGTCACATCTTGAGTGCGCTGTTGATCGTGCCGATGTACATCGACGCGATGCGGAAGATGAGTGCGATGATTACCATCGCCACAAGGCCCCAGACCACAAAGCCGCCGATCACCGTCAAGGCCGTCATAGCCCGCTTGGCCTGATCTTGATACTGCTCCGACAGGATGGCGAGAGTTTCGGGCAAACGTCCGCTCTCCTCGCCGACGTGGAAACTGTCGAGAAACGTCCGCGGAAAAGCCTTGGTGTCGGCCAGGGCATGTGTGAGCTCGCCGCCGCTGCGGATTTCGTGCACGATCTCGGCCGTGTGATCGGTGTAGTGGGCGTTGCCCGTGCTGCGCAAGCAGAGCGGCAGGGCTTTAAGCAGGTCCATGCCCGCTTCGAGCGTGACGTACATGGTCCAGGAGAACTGCGCCAACGCCAGTGTCTCGATCGGCCGCCCCAGGCCCGGCAGCCTGATCAGGACAAGTTGGATCGGCCGCGTCCAGACCAGGCCCCGGCGGATTGCGTGGACGACAGCGGTGATTGCGCCCACGATGCCGCCAATCATCAACAGGTAGAGAATGAGCCCCCGTCCGCCCACCAGGCCAAACCCCAGGATATCGACCGGCTTGCCGTCCTCCATCGTCGGGAGGAAACCCATCACGTAGATCACCAACCCGATGATGCCGACCGCGGCCGTAAGCTGTAGCATGGGCCAGGCGATGGCCGCCATGAACGCCTGCCGCAGACGAATCTGGTGGTCGTAGTGATCCGCCAGCCGGCGCAGCACTTCGGCCAGTTTGCCCGTCTGTTCGCCGACGTTCACCAACTCACGAAAAAGGGTCGGAAAGTAGGTGCCCGTGTCCGCCACCGCGTCGCTGATCGTCTCGCCATGGTTCACCGCCTCGACCATCTGGTGAAAATGGCGCCTCAGGGTAGGCGAGACGTAGCCTTCTTTCTCCCTCGCCCAGACGCGGCGCACGTCGACTCCCGCCTCCAGGCCCGTCGACAATCGCCGGCAAAGCTGAGCCAGTTCGCGCAGGCCGATTCGAGATGAGAACAGCATAGGAAGCGAACCACCGGAGCGAGAAAGCCAACCGTCAGGATACTATGATTTCGACCCCTTGTCTTGATGCCCTGTCCGGTGGCGCGCTCATGACGCCCCGTGCCGCACTCCGTATAGTGGAAGGCCATAGGAATTTGCTTCTATGCCACGTTTCAACACCGTCGCCATTCTTGGAGTCGGCCTGATCGGCGGGTCGATCGGCCTCGGCCTGCGCCGCCGCGGCCTGGCCGGCCGTGTGATCGGCATCGGTCATCGTAAGGAGAGCCTGCGCGTGGCGCGGGAGCGGGGCGCGGTTGACGAGGCGACGGTCGACGTCGCCGCGGGCGTGGCCGAAGCCGACCTGGTCATCGTTTGCACGCCAGTCGGTCGCATCGTCGACGACGTGCGCTCCGCGGCCGCAAACTGTCGGGCCGGCGCTCTGATTACCGACGTGGGCAGCACCAAGGCCGAGATCGCGTGCGCCGTCGCGGCCGGCCTGCCGCCGGGCGTGGCCTTCATCGGCAGCCACCCGCTGGCCGGCAGCGAGCGCAGCGGACCGGCCGCGGCCGAGGCCGACCTGCTCGTCAACCGCGTGGTCGTGGTCACCCCCGACGAAACGGCTCGCGTCGAGGATCTGAAGAGTCTGGTCGACTTCTGGTCGAGCCTGGGGGCGCGGGTCGTTCGCATGTCGGCCGTCGAGCACGACCAGGCCCTGGCTGCCACCAGCCATCTGCCCCACCTGGTCGCGGCGGCGTTGGCTTTGGCTACCCCGCGGGAGGTGCTCGCTCTCACGGCCAGCGGTTGGGCCGACACTACGCGCGTGGCCTCCGGAGATCCGGAGCTCTGGCGACAGATTTTCGCCAGCAACCGGGCGGCCGTGCTGACCGCCTTGGTTCGCTTCGACGAGACGTTAGCCGCGTTGCGGGCGGCGCTGGAGAGGCAAAACGACGACTCGCTGAGGCAGATTCTTGCCGCGGCCAAGGAAAGACGCGACGCGGTCGCATAGCAGGGAAGTGCTCTGGCGCGACCCCTTTATCGCACGGCGCACATCGCGTCTATAATGCTACGAATGACCGGACGCATGCGAACCTTGGCGTCGCGTTCGCTTTTCGCGACTCACTTCCTATTGCCGCTGGCGGCGTTCGCCGTTTCCTCTGCGACGCCCGACGACTGGCCAGCCCACAACGTGTTCGACATCGTCGTCTTCGGCGAAGCCGGCATCCTTTGTGTCTGGGCTGGGCTCGGCGCCCGCCCCTGGCAGCAAAGGCTTGTCCTCACGCTTGCCGGATTGACGGCCTGTTGGATCCTGCTCTGGTTCCGAGAAAAAGGCGAGACGCCAGAGAGGCTGGTGCGCTGTTTGCTTTTTCCCGGCGCCGCCAGCGTCGTCCTGGCCGTCGCCATCAAGTCGACGCGCGCCTATCTCGTCGGTGCCGACGGCACAGAGGCCAAGAGCGCCTGGCAGTTCACCGTGGGGCAGTTGCTGGTTTTCACTTCCACCGTGGCTGTCATCATCGTTCTGGTCCAGCATTCACTGGAAGGAAACATCGTGGTCAACCGCCGCATGGTCATGGCCGAGGGGGTTCAGATCAGCGTGGTGATACTGGTCTGGGCAGCGATCGGCGGGCGCTTGCGAAAGGCCCGTATCGCGCTGGCGTCCGTTATGGCGTGCGCGGTCGGCCTGACCGTTCAGAGTTTCAGGAGCGACAGTTGGTTTTGGGGCGTGCTTGAAGATTTGCCGTACGTGCCGTGGGCACGGCTCTGGGAAGACTTGCTGTCTATTCCGGCCGCCGTTCTGCTAGAAGGGCTTTTGGCGGCTGCAACGGTGATCGCCATGCAGCCTGCGGCCGACGGCACGCGATCGCCCGAAGCGTTAGACTGAAACGCGCCCAAGCAAGTCGCGGCGGTTATTTTCCTCGGACCACGAGGCTGGGCGCCGACGTACGGGGGGATGGCAACGCGCGCCTCGTTGCGGTCTGTACCGAGGTCTGTTGAAGCTCGCGCAACATGCGTGCCATGTCGGCGGCGATCAGAGCGCGGCGCGTGCGAGTCATTTTGCCCATTTTGCCTCTCCTCTCTGGTTGTCAATCTGTGGGAATGCTCGTGAGCAGATTTTCGGCAGCCAAAGAGACGCTTCTGAAGTGAAACCGCATGCCGTCGAAATGGTGCGTTTCTGGTTGTACGATGGTGGCTTCCCGAACGACACGTGCTTTTGCGTCATGAGAACGGCTTGCTTAGCTTGCATCTGCCTCTCGGCGTGTACCGCCATAAGCCAGTCCGCCGAACCGATCGGCTTGAATCCTGTGAACCCGCACTATTTTCAATTTCGCGGCCAGCCGGCGGTGCTGGTCGCCTCCACCGAGCACTACGGCGCCGTGCTCAATCTTGATTTCGACTTCGTCCCCTATCTCGACGAGCTCAAGTCGCACGGGTTGAATCTGACGCGAACGTTCTCCGGCGTCTACTGCGAGGTGCCGGGCGACTTCAAGATCAACGCCAATACGCTGGCGCCCGCCCAAGAGAGATTCATTTGCCCGTGGGCGCGGAGCAATGAACCCGGATATGGGGGGGGCGGCAACAAGTTTGACTTAACTCGTTGGGATGATGCTTACTTTCAGCGTCTGAAGACGTTTGTCGGCGAAGCGGGCAAGCGCGACATCGTTGTCGAGTACGTGCTCTTCTGTCCCTTCTACGAAGAGTCGATGTGGAGCCGCAGTCCGCTCAACTTCGCGAACAATGTCAGCGGAGTCGGCAAGCTGCCGCGCACGGACGTGTACGCGCTGAAGGATGATCGCCTCACTGAAGTGCAGACCTTGCTGGCACAGAAGGTGGCGCGGGAACTCGCGGGTTTCGACAATCTCTATTACGAGATTTGCAACGAGCCCTATTTCGGGGGCGTGACGCTCGCGTGGCAGGCGAGGATTTCGGCAGAGCTCGCCGAAGCCGAGAAACGCTTGGGCACTAGCCATCTGATCGCACAAAACATCGCCAATGGCTCGCAAAAGATCGACGCTCACGATCCGCGCGTCTCACTGTTCAATTTCCATTACGCCAGTCCGCCCGACACTGTGGCATTGAACTTCGGTTTGAACAAACCGATCGGCGACGACGAAACGGGTTTCCGTGGCAGCGACGACGCCGTGTACCGCGGCGAGGGCTGGGAGTTTCTGTTCGCCGGCGGAGCGGTTTACGACAACCTGGACTACTCCTTCACGGTTCACCAGGAAGACGGAACCGCCACACCCAACGCGCCGGGAGGCGGCGGAGAAACACTGCGCCATCAGCTCGGCATCCTGAAGCGGTTCGTCGACCGCTTCGATTTCGTGAGCATGAAGCCCGACCGATCCGTCGTTGTGGGCGGGCTACCCGAAGAGGCCAGCGTGCACGTGCTGGCGAATCCAGGCCAAGAGTACGGGCTCTACCTTCGGGGCGGGAGTTCAGCGGCGCTGCGCTTGCGGCTTGCAGAAGGCAAATACCGCGTTGAGTGGCTTAATCCAACCAGCGGCAAGATTGAGACCTCCAGCGAGATTGAGGTTGGAAGCAGCGAAGTCACCCTGCAGTCGCCGCCTTACGAGCAGGATGTGGCCCTCGCCATCCGACGCGCGGCGCAGAACTGAAGGAAGGACACGAGGTGCCGTCAGACCAACCGAAAGAAATCACGATCGCGGGACATCGGGCCCACGTCTTCGAGCCGACCCGGCGAAACCCGCACGGGTGGGCCATCGTGTTTCTGCACGATATCGACGGCGGTGGTCTGCACGGCCGGCAGGCGTATCTCGAACAATTCCAGGGGCATGGTTTGCCCTGCATCGCGCCAATCAGTGGCCGGAGTTGGTGGACCCAACGCATTTGGCCCGCTTTCGACGACAGCCTATCGGCCGAGCAATTCGTGATGGAGCCGATTCTCGACTACGCGGTCGAACAATGGGAATCCCGACCTCCTCAAGTGGCGCTGGTCGGAATTGGCATGGGCGGACAAGGCGCCCTGCGGTTGTCGTTCAAGTTTCCCAATCGACTGCCGATCGCGGCCGCGGTTGCTCCAGCGCTCGATTATCAGCTTGCCTACTACGACGAAGAGGAAACGGCGCTGGCGGCCATGTATGCCGAACCCGAAGCGGCTCGGCAAGATACGGCCATTCTGCACGTGCATCCGCTCAACTGGCCGCGCAACATCTGGTTCGCCGCCGATCCGACCGACGAACGATGGTACGGCAGCGCCGAACGACTGAAGATGAAGCTCGCGGCCCTGGGAATTCCGCACGAGGCCGACCTGGAAACCGCTTCGCTGGCAGCGAACGCGTACGCCGATTTAATGGCGGCGACAGCAGTTAACTTCGTCGTTCAACGGCTGGATCGCGAACGTTTACGCGTCACAGCGTAAGGTCGAGAACTGATTTTCGATTGGATCGATTCGCGACAGTTTGGGCGCGACTGGAAACCCCAGAAATGAAGCTGGGAGCCATAACTCCTTGAAGGGTAGATGATTACAAATTCGGCAGGCTGGGTGGCACCGGATGTGCACCCCTATAAGATCAAGAGATTGATGAACGTGTCATTTAAGCGGAAAGAGCAAGAGTGGCCTCAAGAACGGTCGTTCTCGCCGGAAATCCCGCTGCAGAGAAAAAGGAGGATCGAGACATGAAACGGATCATGATGATTGGAGCCATTTTGGCGTCGCTTGTTTTCGGGGCGGTTTCCACCTCGCAGGCATATCCTTACGTTCGTCCGGTTCCGCGCGTCGGACCTCGGGTCATGGTGGCGCCCTATGGTCCGCGAGCCTTCGTCGGACCTCGGTACTATGGACCGGGATTTGGATACGGCTATTACCGGCCGGGCTATTACGGATACCGGGGGTGGGGTCCCGGATGGTACGGGCCTGGTGTCTATGGCCCGCGAATCGGTGTGGGGATCTACTAGTCGACTCGGTGTAAAGCGGCTCGTGCGAGCACGGTGCCGGCCAAGCATGCCTAAGCAGGGCATTTCGTTGCGGCCAAATCAAGGTGATAATGGCCGCAACGAGATTGCCCATGCGAAGTATCGTTGGAACGTGTGTTCTTCTTGCTGTCGGGTGGCCATCTTTTGCCGCTGACGGAATCGCGTATCTGCGAAATATCAAGCCGGTCCTGAAGGATCGTTGCTTCGCGTGCCACGGCGCGCTTAAGCAAGAGAGCGGACTGCGCGTGGATACGGCGGCGGGGCTCGCGAAGGGCGGGGAGACAGGTCCGGCCGTGGCCCCGGGCCGCGCGGAAGGGAGCCTCTTAATTCAACGGCTCACGGCGTCCGACGCCGCCGAGCGGATGCCCCCCGAGGGCAAGCCGCTTACGCCGGAGCAAATTGCGAGCATCTCCGCGTGGATCGCCAGCGGAGCACCGGCGCCGGTGGATGAACAGCCGGAGGTCGATCCTCGGCAGCACTGGGCGTTTCAACCTCCGCAACGGCCGGTGCTGCAAGGGCGACGCCCAGATCTCCGCAACCCCATCGACGCGGTTCTGGCGGGCGAACAAGAGCGCCAGGGTCTGAAAACGGTCGGCGAATCGCCCAGAACGCTGCTCCTGCGGCGGCTCTACCTCGACCTGACCGGACTTCCTCCCGGCCGCGACGAATTGCGGGCTTTCGCCGTCGATGAGCGGCCTGACGCCTACGAGCGGGTGGTCGACCGGCTGCTCGCCAGCCCCCAGTACGGCGAGCGTTGGGGACGCCACTGGATGGACGTTTGGCGCTACAGCGATTGGTTCGGCCTGGGCGACCAGCTACGCAACAGCCAGAAGCACATCTGGCACTGGCGAGATTGGATCGTCGAGTCGCTCAACGACGACAAGGGCTACGACCGGATGATCGTGGAGATGCTGGCCGGTGACGAGGTGGCGCCAAACGACCGTGCCACGCTACGGGCAACCGGTTTTTTGGCCCGCAACTACTTTTTATTCAATCGCACGACCTGGCTCGACGACACGATCGAGCACACCGCCAAGGCTTTTCTGGGGCTGACTGTCAACTGCGCGAAGTGCCACGACCATAAGTACGATCCAATTTCGCAGCTCGATTATTACCGGCTCCGGGCTATCTTCGAGCCTCATCAGGTCCGGCTTGACGCCTGGCCCGGCGAGGCCGACCTGGAACGCGACGGCCTGCCGCGGGTATTCGACGCCCATCTCGACGCCTCGACGTGGATCCATAAACGGGGGAACGAGAAAGATCCGGACAAGAGTCGCCCCGTCGAGCCCGGCCTCCCGGCGTCGCTAGGCACGGACTTTGTCGCCTCGCCGGTCGAGTTGCCGCCAGAGGCGTTCAATCCTGCGATCGCTCCCTTCGTGTTGAGCGACCAGGTACGGGCCGCCGAAAAGGAAATCGAACAGAAACGGGCTGTGCTGGCTGTGGCGCGCGAGAAGCTTGCTCAGGCGGAGAGAAGTGCCGCCGAGCCTCCGCCGTCGCAAGCGCGGGCGGCGCTCGCCGTTGCAGAGCGAGGGCTGGCGGCCGCGGAATTGCGACCAGAACTGTTGCGCGCCGCTCATGCGGCCGACGTGGCCCGGCAGCAGGGCGTCTCGGGTGACGAGCTAGCCAAGCTCGTCAGCGCCGCCGCGCTCGCCAGTCGCCGTTACGAATCGGCCAAGGCGGCGGAGCAGGTGGCCGTTGCCGACCAGCGGCTTCTTTCGGCCGACGAGAAGACCAAGCCAGAAGCCGAAAAGCAGCTCAACGCGGCGCGCGACGCCCTGGCCGGCGCCGAGGCGGCGGTCGCGCAACCGGGCGACAAGTACACCCCGCTGCGCGCTTCGCTCAAAGCGTTGGAAGGGCCGGATGAAACGGCCGAGTCACGAAACGCCGCGTATCCGAGGGCAACCACCGGCCGCCGGGCCGCGCTGGCGCGGTGGATCGCCGGCCGCGAGAACCCGCTCACGGCGCGCGTGGCCGTAAATCAGGTCTGGATGCGCCATTTTGGCCAACCGCTCGTCGAATCGATCGAGGATTTCGGACGCCGGGCACCGGCGCCGCCGCTAAAGCACCTGCTCGACTATCTGGCGGTGGAGCTCATGGACCACGACTGGAGCCTGAAGCATCTGCACCGGGTGATCGTCACTTCGGAGGCCTACCGGCGGAGCAGTTCGATCGCCGCGGCCGATGAAGCAACCGTCAAAGCCGATCCGAACAACGTTTACATCTGGCGGCGGCGGCCGATGCGTATGGAGTCCGAAGTCGTCCGCGACAGCCTGCTGTGTCTTGCCGGAGCGCTCGATCCGGCGGTCGGCGGACCGACGATCGACCCCAAGCAGGACGCGACCGTTTTTCGCCGCAGCCTTTACTTCACGCACTCGCGCGACGACCACAACGAGTTTCTCTCGATGTTCGACGCCGCCGACATCCAGCGCTGCTACCGCCGCACGGAGAGCATCGTGCCGCAGCAAGCGCTCACGCTGGCCAACAGCCGCCTGACGCTCGCCATGTCGCGACAACTCGCCGAGCGGCTGGGCCAAGAATTTTCTTCCGCCGCCGATACCACGTTCGTCGACGCCACTTTCGAGACTGTTCTTTGCCGGTTGCCGGACGGGGAAGAACGGGCGGCGTGCCTGGAGTCGCTGGCGAAGATGAAACAGGTGCTGCTCGCGCAGCACCATCCGCAGTCCGACGCCCGCGCCCGCGAAGATCTTGTCCACGCGTTGTTCAACCACAACGATTTTGTGACGATCCGTTGAGTGTCGCACCAACAAAACCCGGTCCGGTACGGCCGCCGCAAGCCGATGCTCGTTGCCGGTTCTGGCGACGTCGGCCGCGCACGTTCGCGATCCAAGAATTGGTTGCTGCGCCGTCCGCGGGGTATACTCAGAAGCCGTTCCATCCTTCTTCCATAGGCACGAACGCATTGCGTGGTCTTTTGCTCGGTGCGGCCCTGGCCTGCACGACAACGGTGGTGGGGAAGGAGCCTCAGCCCGTCGCGAAGCCGACGGAGACGCTCCATTCGATCACCGGTCGCGTGGTCGATAAGGCCGATCGCCCGGTGCCCGGCGTCAAAGTCGAATCGGTCAACAAGTGGGAACACGCGGTGGCAAGCACGGACGGCGACGGCCGCTTCGTGCTGCAATTGCCCCGCCGGCCACGGGACTTGCTGCTGGTGCGGGCGACGGATCCTGATGGTGCCCAACAGGCGTTTGCAGGATTCGCGGTCGGAGATGACTACAAGACGATGCTGTGGCGGTTCCTGCCCAACGGCAAGATTGGATTGCCCGAAGAGTTGCGCCTCGTGTTGCGTCCGGCCAAGAAGATCGAGGTGATCGTCGTCGATTGCGAGAAGCAGCCGGTCGCCGACGCCCACGTTTTCTTGATGGCGACGTGGTATGTCAAACTCGCGGAGGCACAGACCGACGGCGAGGGAAAGGCTTTGTTGGTCATACCGGCCGATGCCGCGCGATATGCGATCGTCGCCATGAAGCCAAAGGTCGGCTTCGATTATTGGCTCTATCAGAGTCCGACCGCCGAAAACGAAAGCCGCTATCGGTTGCCGCGCGATAAAGAGGAACCACTGACGTTCGTGCTGAACGGCGCGCGCCATGTGGTATTGAAGCTGGTCGATGAAGACGGCCGGCCGGTGTTAGGCGGGAAGGCGTCGCCGCGGATGATCGAAAAGCCGCGTAAGGGAAGCGGTCACCAGGCATTTAACGTGTACGATACCGGCGTCCTTTATACGAGCGGCGTCGCCGACTTTAGCGCCACCAGCAACGCCCGAGGAGAGGCGGTGTTCGACTATTTCCCGACCGACGGCCTGGGCTCGATCGGGCTTCACGCCATGGCCGCTGGTTACAGCGTCACGGACGATCCCGCCTGGCTCGAGCCCGGCAGCGGAGACGCCGAGGCCACGGCGACGCTGGCCCGGCAAATACTGCTGGAGGCGCAGGTGACCTACAACGACGGTCGTCCCGCGCCCGGCACATTGGTCTCGCTGCACCACGACGCGCTGGAAGACGGCCGGCCTACGCCCGCACCCCCATCGGCCAGCTATACGACGCTGACCGACGACCAGGGCGTCGCGCGGCTGCACGTCTTCGCCAACGATTTTCAATTGATCCGAGCGTGGCGCGACAGGTGGGCGGCACCCTTGGTGACGAACATCACCCGCGACGAACCTCCCAAAGGACCTCTGCGGATCGTTCTGCAACCGGCGACGCGGCTTCACGGGGTACTGAGAACGCGGGAGGGGCGACTGCTGCTCCCGAATCAATCGATGACCGTTCAGCGTCATCTGGAGGAACAATACCGGCGGCTCCGCGATGCAGGCCTGACGCTGAAGCCGAAAGCAAGGGGCGCCCTTCCCAACGTTGATCTTTGGCTGATGCCCGAACACACGGCGACGACCGACGATCGTGGTGAATTTGAATTCTTTCTTGGCCCCGGCAAGTATCAGCTTCGTTACGGCGAAGAGCCGCCGATGGAGGTGGAACTCGACGGCCAGGCGGAACTTCAGGTCGACTTCACCGCGGAGCGGGCCAACCGGGTCGAATTCGCCGGGCGCGCGGTATACGAGGGTCGCGAGCGGGAAGGCGTCGCCGGCGCAACGGTCATCGCTTACCATCACTCGGAAAAACGGCTCGCCCCGCATACCGAAACCGTGGCCAACGCCAAAGGGGCGTTCCATTTCACTCGTCCGCCGCTGGCGATGCTCCTCTATGCCCGCGACGAAGAAGGTCGATTTTCGGGCAGTACCCGCGTAGCGGCCGACGACGATTCCATCATCCTCAGGTTACAACCCGCCGCGTCGGTACACGGGCGCCTGATCGACGCCACGTCCGGCGAGCCGCTACGTAGTGTTCGAGTAGTCTATGGCGTGCAATGGGAGGGGCCGAGCACGCTTCAGGTGTGCGGTGGCAGCGTGCAGACCGACGAGCGCGGAGAGTTTGCCGGTGCCGGACTCTTACCCGGCCAACAGTACCAATTCACCCTCTATCGTAGCAATAGCTTGCTGACGCTGACGCCACGGGAGGCCGGCGACATCGACTTGGGCACGTACCGCGTCGATCTGACCGGGAAGGCTGGTCTCGATGCGACCGGCCCGGTGGCGGCCCCGGATTCGCCCGATATCTACGACACCGACATCGATGGCGAGGAACTGGTCGCCGCTGCCCTGAAGCGAGCCAAGACCGAGCAAAAGCGAGTGCTCTTGGTCTTCGGCGCCAACTGGAGCGCCTCGTGTCACCGCTTGAGCGATTGTTTCGAGGCCAACGAGGCGATCTCCACGCGGCTGCAGGAAGGTTACGTCGTCGCACTGATTGATGTCGATAACTCAGCGAAAACGGGACGCAACGCCAAGTTGTCCCGGCGCTATCGCCAGATCAACGCCCGTCTTCCGGTGCTCGTTATGCTCGACGCCGACGGCCGGGAGATCGCGGTCGATGTCAGCCAGAACCTGGAAGACGCGGACCATTACAATCCCGAAAAAGTACTCGCGCTGCTCAACCAAAACGTCGCGGCAAACCGGGCTTTCCCTGCAGGGTTGCGAGGGGGTCGGCGAGTGCGCGAGCCTCGTTCCCAGACGCCATGAATCTTCGCCTCATCACCTGTCCCACCCGTCAATCCCGGCGCTCATTCCTCGTCGACGGTGGATGTGGAATTGCCGGCTTGGCGCTGGCCGCCTTGTTGGCCCGTGAGGGCCTCGCTTCGGACGATTTTCAGCCGCCCGACGGCAAGCCGCATTTTTCGCCCAAGGCCAAAAGCGTCATCTGGCTCTTCATGCGCGGCGGCGTGAGCCACATGGAGAGCTTCGATCCGAAACCGGCCCTGAATCAATATGCCGGCAAGTCGCTGAACGAGACTCCGTTCGCCGATGTGCAGAACCCCGAACGGCTGAAGAAGGTTCGCGTGGTCGTCGTCAACGACGCCAACGGCCAGCAGCGAAATACCCTCTATCCGCTGCAGGTCGGCTTCAAGAAGTACGGCCAAAGCGGCATCGAGGTCAGCGACTGGTTTGCCAGCCTTGGCGGCGTGATCGACGACGTGGCCGTCATCCGCTCGATGTGGACCACCGACGACAACCATGGCGCCCAGGTGCAGTTTCATTCGGGCCGGCACATGCTCGACGGGTTCTTCCCCACCATCGGCGCCTGGGTGAACTACGGCCTCGGCACGCTGAACGAAAACCTGCCCCAGTTCATTTCGATGGGTCCGCGGTTCTTCGACACGCGGGACGGGCACTACCTCGGTCCCGCCTACGACGCGGTACCCCTCAAAGTCGATCCGGCCAACCCGTTGCCCTTCGCCAGGCCGCAGCTCGATCTCTCGTCTCAGGAGCAGGAGTTGGAATTTGAACTCATCGGCCGGCTCGACCGCCGGGCGGCGGAGCTATATCCCGACGACGACGCGCTCAAAGCGAGGCTCAAGAGCTACGAACTGGCGTTTCGCATGCAGACGGCCGTTCCCGATGTGATCCATTTCGGGGGCGAGACCGCGGCGACGCGCAAGCTGTACGGGCTCGACAACCCGACGACCCGACCGTTCGGCATGCAGTTGCTGGCCTCGCGTCGGCTGGTCGAGCGGGGCGTGAGGTTCATTCAGATCATGCACGGCGACGGCGCGGCCGGCGCCTGGGACGCCCACTCGAACCTGCAGGCAAACCACGCCGGGCTGGCCGCGCAGGTCGACCTGCCGATCGCCGGCTTGCTGGCCGACCTGAAAATCAGGGGGATGCTGGAGGAGACCATCGTGGTGTTTGCCACGGAGTTTGGCCGCACGCCGGGCTCGCAGGGGGGCAACGGCCGCGATCATCACCCGTATGGCTTCTCCGTGCTGATGGCCGGGGGCGGCCTGAAGGGAGGCATCGCCCATGGGGCGACCGACGAGATCGGGTTCCACGCCGTGGAGCACCCGCATTACGTGACCGATGTTCATGCCACGCTCATGCGGCAGCTCGGGCTCGATGCGCGGCGGCTCGAGGTGCCCGGCCACAAGCGGCTGGAGATCGACTACGGCGAACCGATCGAAGAGATCATCGCGTAGCCGGGCTCGATCATTCGTTCACGTAGGTCTCCAGAAACCTCGCCAGCCGATGGAAATCGCTGTCGGGCTCGACGTGGCGAACCATCGTCACAAGCGTTCCGCGGTCGACCAGTTCGTCGAAGGGCACGTAGTGCAGCTCGAGCTGCCCCTCGACCGAGACCATCACGCCGTTTAAGTTGCGCTCGACGAGCGCCCGGTAGGCGCCCACCCCCAACTGGCTTCCCAGCATCACGTCGAAGGCCAGCGGCCTCGCGCAGCGGGCTTCGTAACCGAGTTGCAGGCCGGTCACCCTGCGGCTTTTGCCCGTCTGGCGTTTGAACTCCTCGGAGATCAGCTTGGCGAACGTACGGTACATGTTGACCTGGGAGATGGCGATGTGCCCGTGGTCGTCGCGAGGAATGCCCTTCAAGAATTCCATGGGCAGGTATTCCGCCAGCCCCTCGGCCATGACGATCACGCCGAAATCCTTGCCCTCTTCGTCCTCGCGAACCCGCATCGTGGCGGCGATGCGCCGCACGACTTCGTCGACGACCATGATCGGCCGTTTGGTTTTCTCGCCTGTCTTCTCGTCGACGGCTTCTTCCTCGCTGCGGTATTTGCCCGTGATGTCTTCGACGCTGATCACCAGGCTCGCCTCCCCGGCGATCGCCGAGCCATAGGCCAGCCAACCGGCGCTGCGCCCCATCACTTCGGTCAGGTAATAGCTTCGCCCCGCCTCTGCGTCGGCCAACAAATTGCGAATCTCGCTGGCCAGCGTCTCGACGGCCGTAAAATAGCCGAACGTGAAGTCGATCCCCATGTAGTCGTTGTCGATCGTCTTGGGCAGGTGAACGACCGGGATGCGCTTGGCCTCAGGCGGCAGGTGCTCTTGAAAGAGCTTGAACTTGTTGGCCGTCTTGAGCGTGTCGTCGCCGCCGATCGAGATCAGAGCGTCTACACCCAGCGAAACCAACGCCTCGTGCACGGTGCGCAAGGGGGCGGTGCGCGCCGGGTCGGCAAGGTGGTCGGGATGCGACACGTTGCGTCCCGGATTGGTGCGGGCGGTGCCGATCAAGATCCCTTGGCTATTGCGCGTCCGCTTGAGCATGCGATGCGTGATCTGGACGTAGTCGCGGTCCTCCTTGAGCGGCCGGTCCGGGGCGTACTCGACCAGATGCGAGTATCCGTGCATGATGCCGATCACGTCGATGTCGTTGCGGAGGAAGGAAACGGCGGCCGTCGAAATGACGGCGTTCGCGGCCGGGGCCGGCCCGCCCGCGAAGACGATGGCCACACGGCGGATTTTCGTTTCGGAACGGGGCGGACGGCCCAGGGGAGGAACGGAAGACATCGGCATGGTTAGGCCTCCTCAACGGAATCTGGCAGTCGTTGATCGATAAACTGTATCATTTTCGGACCCCGGCCGCTCGTGCCCGAAGTCCGGCAGCAAGGCAAGTCGCCGCGTCATTTCGCCGGCGCTCACGTTGGCCGGGTCCGCTTCACCCAGCCAACGTTCGGCGGCCGTTCAGCTCACCCAAGTCCGTTCGATGAACGTGGTGTCGACTTGGCCATCCACAAACGCCGAGTGGCTGAGGATGTCGAGCAGGCGGGGGACCGTCGTCTTGATCCCCTCGATCCTCAGTTCACTCAATGCTCTTTGCATCGAGCTGATGGCGGCGTCGCGCGTCGGCTGGTGGACGATCAACTTGCCAATCATCGAGTCGTAATGGGGCGAGACGACGTATCCCGCGTGAACGTGGGAGTCGAACCGCACTCCAAAACCGCCTGGCACGATGATGCGGTCAATTCTACCAGGAGACGGCTGAAAATTCCTTGCGGGATCTTCAGCGTTGATGCGGCACTCGATGGCGGCCCCCGCGACTCGGATCTCCTCCTGCGTCCAGGGGAGCGGCTCACCCGCCGCCACATGAAGCTGGGCCTTGATCAGGTCGATGCCGGTCACCATCTCCGTGACTGGGTGTTCGACTTGGATGCGGGCATTGACTTCGATGAAGTAGAAGTTGTGCTGTCGATCGACGATAAACTCGACGGTGCCCGCGTTAGTGTAGCCGGCCATTTTGATGAGCCTCACCGCCGACTCGCAGATTGCCTGCCGCACGCTGTCTGGCAAGTGGGCCGCCGGGCTTTCTTCGACCACTTTCTGATGCCGCCGCTGCATGGTGCAATCGCGCTCCCAGAGGTAGACCGCGTTGCCATGATGATCGGCGATGATTTGCACCTCGACGTGCCGCGGGTGTTCGACGTATTTCTCGAGGTAGATACTCGGATCGCCAAAGGCCGCCTGCGCCTCGGCCTGAGCCTGCTGGATAGCGCTTTTGAGGGCCAGGTCGTTGAGGGCCACGCGCATTCCGCGTCCGCCCCCTCCGGCGGACGCTTTGATGAGCACGGGAAAGCCGATCTGGTGCGCTACCTGAATCGCCTGCCGCTCGTCGGAAATCAAGCCATCGCTACCGGGGACAGTAGGTACCTGCGCCTCGCGGGCCAGCTTGCGAGCCTCATTCTTGTCACCCAGTCTGCGCATCGCCTCGTGGGTGGGCCCGATGAAGTCGATATTGCAGCTTCGACAGACTTCGTTGAAATGGGCGTTCTCGGAAAGGAACCCATAGCCCGGATGAATCGCTTGCACGTTACCGATTTCGGCGGCGCTGATCACGCGGTCGATCTTGAGGTAGCTGTCGGCGCTCTTGGCCGGGCCGACGCAATAGGCCTCGTTGGCCAGTTCCAGGTACGCGGCGCCGCGGTCGGCCTCGCTATAGATGGCCACGGTTTCGATTCCCATTTCGCGGCAGGCGCGGATCACACGGAGCGCAATTTCACCGCGATTGGCAACCAGAATTCGCTTGAACATCGATCCCTGCTTCAGTGACAGCGGCTTCAATGACGGCTATCGAGCTTGAACAGCGGCTGACCGTACTCGACTGGATCGCCGTTCTGCACCAGCACCGCCATCACCTGCCCCGACACGCCGGCCGGTATCTCGTTGAAGACCTTCATCGCCTCGATGATGCAGACGGTCGTATCCGGTCCGACATGGTCGCCAACCTTGATGAATGGAGGCGCCTCCGGGCTCGGCGAAGTGAAAAACGTCCCCACCATCACGCTCTTGATATAGATGACGTACTGTTCGTCCTCCACCTTAGGGGACGGCGGCGCCTGCGGCGGCTGTGGCGCGGTGGCCACGGGCACCGAGGCGGGCGACGGCACAGCCGGCATCGTGGTGACGAACGTCTCGTGCCCTTTCCGTAATCGAATGCGAACGTCGGCGTCGCGCAGATCGATCTCGGTGAGATCGTGTTCGTTCATCAGCTCAACGAGGCGACGAATCTTGCGGACGTCAAAAACATCGCCCGAATTGGGCGGTTGGCTGGCCATGCCAGGAGTTCTCCTGCAATTTTTTCGATTTCGCCCGCACCGAACTAGATGCTGGCCTTGGAGGCTTGTGCCGCTGCGTGTCTGGGACGGCGTCTCTTACTTATTTCGACCTTCCTGGCAATATCAATTCGCGACGACGGCGTCGGCGATTTGCTTGGGGCAGCTCGTCAACACTTCGTGACCCTGCTTTGTGACCAGCACATCGTCCTCGATCCTGACGCCACCCCAGCCCGGCAAATAGATTCCCGGCTCGACTGTGATCACCATTCCAGCCTCCAGCGGCCGTTCGTTCGTGCCGCTCAACCGAGGCAATTCGTGGATGTCGAGCCCGATGCCGTGGCCAAGACCATGCCCAAAATACTTGCCAAAGCCCGCGTCGGCAATCACGCCTCGTGCGATGGCGTCGATTTCGCGGCCGGTCTTGCCGGGACGAATCGCGGCGATGGCCTGCTCTTGGGCCCTCAACACAACTCCATACACCCGTTCAAGTTTGGGCGAGATTCTACCGGTGACCAAAACCCTGGTCAAGTCGCTCTTGTACCCGTTCGCACTCGCGCCCCAGTCCACGAGCAGCAGGTCTTCACCGCCGATCGCCGTGCCGGTGGGCCGGGCGTGGGGCAGCGCCGCCCTGGCTCCCGCTGCTACGATCGGCGGAAAGCTGCTCGATTGCGCCCCCTCGAGCCGCAACTGGTGTTCCAGATCGTCCGCCAGCTCCTTTTCAGTGTGCTTTGGTCGCAACGTGGCACGCAGCACCCCAAACGATCGCTCGGCAATCCGGACCGCTTCCCTGATCGCGGCGATCTCCTCCTTGTCTTTGATCTGCCGAAGCCCTTCGACCAGGCCGGAGCTCAGCAGGATTTCCAGTCGCGGCAGCTTCTCCCTGAGGTGGTTGTAGTCGGCGATGGTGAAGGAGTCGCCTTCAATCGCCAGCCGCCGCGCTTTGGTGGCCGTGACGACCTCGATCACCGCGTCACGCAACAGCGTGGTGTTCGGCCGGATGTGCGTCCGTAAGTCGGGGCATTCTTCGTCGATCTGCGTGATGTAACGGAAATCGCTTACCAACACCGTGTCACGCGAGGTGATCAGCAGATGGCTGCTGTCGCCCGTGAAGCCCGTCAGGTAGGTGACGTTGCTCAGGTTGCTGACCAAGAGACCGTCGGCCCCCGCCTCCCGGGCCAGCTTCAGCAGCCGGGCTCGCCGCTTGCCGAATCGCGTCATGACTGAACCTCGTACTCGGCCGTGACGGTCGTGCTGATGCCGCCGCGCGGCGTGAAGGCGGCTTCAAGCCGCATCCAACGCGGCTCGGTGACAGCCACCAGGTCGTCCAGAATGCGGTTTGTCGCGTGCTCGTAAAAGATCCCTTCGTTGCGAAATTGCTGGAGATATAGCTTGAGGCTCTTCAACTCGACACATTTCGCCGCCGGGGAATAGCTGATCGTCAGCGTCCCGAAATCGGGTTGCCCCGTCTTCGGGCACACCGACGTGAACTCCGGACAGACGATTTCTATGATGTATCGCCTGTCCGGATACTGGTTGGCAAAGGTTTCGAGCCTGGCTCGAAAGTCGTCCGACATGCGGGGCTCCTTTTGTTGGCCGCCGTATTCTGGCATGATAGACGCAAAGGCAAAAGGAGGGAGCTGAGGCAAAGTAGGCCTCCTCGCCTCCATTTCAAAAATGCGTATCGCGGAAATCTATCTTTCGATCCAGGGTGAGGGCTTGCTCACCGGCGCCGAAAGCGTCTTCGTGCGCGCCAGCGGTTGCAATCTGCGGTGCTGGTTTTGCGACACGCCCTTCGCCTCCTGGTCGCCAGAAGGGGAAGACCTGGCGATCGGCGAAATCCTCGACCAGGTCGAGCAATACGGGTGCAACCACGTCGTGATCACCGGGGGCGAACCGATGCTCTTCGCTGAGCTCATTCCCCTCAGCCAGGAACTGCGGGGGCGTGGGATGCACGTTACCATCGAGACGGCCGGGACGCTCGATTTGCCCGTGGCCTGCGACCTGATGTCGATCAGCCCCAAGCTGTCGAACTCGGCGCCGCTTGCCCGGCGGCAACCTCGCTGGCACCGCCGCCACGAGCAGACGCGGCACGCCCCGGAAGTCATCCGGCGGCTGGTGCGCGACTACGAGTACCAGGTGAAGTTCGTCATCGACCAGCCGGCCGACTGCCGCGAGGTGGAGGCCTATCTGACGCGTATGCCGCAGATCGACCGATCGCGCGTGATGCTCATGCCGCAAGGCACTGACATCGACGAACTGGCGAAGCGAGGCGTCTGGCTCAAGACTTTCTGCGACGGGGCCGGGGTGCGCTTCTGCCCGCGACGGCAGATCGAGTGGTTCGGCGCCATGCGGGGCACCTGAGCCCAAAAGTAGCCCCGGCACTCTGCGACGGGGAGGCGGCCGCGACGCGACGGCCCTTTCCGCCACGGGGCGTCGGAGCCACTTTCGCCAAGCGGAGGAACGATGGAAGAAGGCAGTCTATGCAGCTCCTCGACGAGACGAATGCCGAGGCCTACCTTCGAGAGCGTCACTGGGTGACGCCCTCGGAGCGCATTTCGGTGCGGCGGCTGTCGGGGGGCGTTTCGAACGAGGTGCTTTACGTCGCGAGGCCCGATCGCGTCGACCGCGATTTCGTTCTCAAACAGGCCCGGCCGCAGTTACGAACGGCCGAGCCGTGGTTTGCCAACGTCGAGCGCATCTGGCGTGAGGTCGAGGTGTTGCACGTCTGCCAGCGGCTGCTGCTCGCCGAGGCCCAACCGGAGGCGACCGAGCCAGGGGTGCTGGTCGCGGCCACTCCCCGCGTTCTCCACGAAGATCGCGACAACTACGTCTTCGCCATGAGCGCGGCGCCGCCCGACCACCGCGTGTGGAAGGCTGACCTGTTGGGAGGCCGCGTCGAGCCGATCATCGCCACGGCCTGCGGCCGCTTGCTCGGTCGTTTGCACGCCGGCACCTGGCATGACGCCGGCGTCGCGACACAGCTCGACGACCGGCAGCTCTACGACGAACTGCGCATCGACCCTTATTACCGGTTCATCGCTCGAACTCAGCCGGCCTACGCAACCGCCTTCGACGAGCTGATCGACGAGACGTGGCGCCACCGACACTCGCTCGTGCACGCCGATTTCAGCCCCAAGAACCTGCTCGTCTACGACGGCGGCCTGTTGCTGGTCGACTTCGAGACCGGCCACTACGGCGATCCGGCCTTCGACCTGGGCTTCTTCCTTAGTCATCTGGTGCTGAAGGCCGCGTATCACGCGCCAGCGCACGACGCCTACCTCGCCCTGACCCGCTCCTTTTGGTGCAGCTATGAGGCAGAATTGGTGAAGGAAGTTGCCGCCGACGATTTCGCTCGACTCGAGCAGCGGGCCATCCGCCACTTTGCGGGTTGCGCTTGGGCGCGTCTCGATGGCAAGAGCCCGGTGGACTACTTGAACGACTCGGACCGTCGCGGTCTCGTCCGCCAGCTCTGCCAGAGTCTTCTTGCGAGGCCGCTTAACGATTGGGAGATGGTGCTCGACGACGTGCGGCAACGCCTCGCCCATGTGGCTTAGTGCAGCAAACACGTCGCCTGAAGGCAAGTGGTCCGCGTGGTCCACGCCCGGCCTCGGGGGCTCAGTCGGTGTAGTATTTATTCTCGTCGGGGAGCTCTTCGCCCGCGAGAATCTCGTCCTTTTCCGCCAGGAATCGATCGAGCGGCGGGCGTTGGGTGAGTCCGATCGCCCGCTGGCAGGCGTGAGCGAGTGCCAGTAGCGTGCTCTCGTCGTAGATGCGGCCAATCATCGTTTGCGGTTTCGGCAACAGCAAACCGTCCTTCTCTTCGAACTTCTTCGGTAGAGCGATCATCGGATGCCCCGTCAGATTGCCGTACCACTCCCATCTGTCATCAGGATCGTCGCCCAGAGGCGATTCATCACACAGAAAGACATCGACGGCCTGCATCATCTTGTCAAATCGCTGCATCAGGATGGACCGCAGCCGATTGAGCCTCAGATAGTCGACCGCCGTGAGAAAATGGCCCAACAAAAAGTACGGAGGCCAACCTTTCACCCCCTTGGGTTCTCCGCGACGCGTGAGGTCTTCGAACGCGGCGGCAGACTCGCTGGCAACAATCCCCGCCGCGAGCTCATTCTTCGGAAGTCCGTAGTCCTTCTTCAAATTGGGCGGTTCGACGGGGACGAGCGTCACGCCCAGCTCGCGCAGGACTCGAAGTTCCTCGCTTCTGTTCTCGCCCTCCTTTGCGACGTACCCCACCCGAATCGTGGAAACCTCCCGCGACGAAGGCCAGATGTACGGCCGGTCGATCGACGCCGCGTCGCGCGGATCGGCGCCGTGAATCGCGGCGAAAACCAAACCGCAGTCGTCAGCGTTGCGGCAGATCGGCCCGATCTTGTCGAGTGACCAACAGAGTTGCATGCAACCATATCGGCTTACCCGTCCGTACGTCGGTCTCAGTCCGACGGCACCGCAGACGATGGAAGGGCCGATGAGGCTTGCCGTGGTTTCGGTGCCGATGGAAAAGCCGACGAGTCCGGCGGCGGCGGCCACAGCCGACCCCGACGACGAGCCTGCTGCGTCCTGGCGGGGATTCCAGGGATTGCGCGTTATGCCCCGATACCACAAAACCGATCCGCCGGCCAAGGTATTTGTGGCCAGTTTCGCCACGAGCACGGCGCCGGCATTCTCCAGCCGTTCGGCGACGGCCGCCTTCGCGTCGATGACGCGGTCGCGATATTGCGAAACGCCCCACGTCGTGGGGTAGCCGGGATAGGAAAGGATGTCCTTGAGACCCCAGGGGATTCCGTGCAGCGGTCCTCGATCATTGTTGGCCTGCAGTTCTCGGTCGGCGCGCTCGGCTTGTTTCAGAGCCAGGTCGTCCATGTAGGTCACGACGCATTTGAGCAGTGGGTCATAGCGGCGGAGCCGTTGGAGATACAACTTCGTCAATTCCACCGAAGAAATCTTTCGATCGCGCAGCAGTTGACCGAGCTGCCAAATGGAACTGAACGCCAAATCCTCGTCGGAGTCCGGCCGTGGAAGGAAATCGGGACGAGGTGCCGGAGTTCTCCTGACCTCGTAGCCGCGCGGATCGGGACGTGCCGCCGGACTGGCCAGTGGAACGAACCGGAGCCCCGGAAGCAGCGAATTGTCGAGCTCGATCGGTCGAACGTGTTCCAGGTCCTCTTGTGCGAACTTGAAGGCATTGACGACCGCTTCCCGCTGCGGATCGGTGAGCTTAATGCCCGCCACCCATTCTGCATCCGCCACCATTTGTGACGAAACAGGCCCGCCGCTCGCCGTCGCCGCCACGGCCCGTCGAAACACGGTCGTCCCTATTCCGGCTGCCGCGAGAATGGAAAGGGCGCTTCTTCGATCGAGCATTCTTACCTCGCCGGCTCGGGTCGAGAATTGGGTTCTACGACTATTGAACGCGATAACGTTACAGAGGTGAAGACATAACGTCTCTATGAGACGGCGACGGCTATCTGAAGTCATGGAACGGTATGCCGATCGCGTATCGCGTTCCCGATTCGATGCGGCTGAGGCCGTGCTTCACCGTCTTCAGGCCATAGGCGCCGCCGACGCAGACGAGCCGTGCACGGGTGCAGAACAGCACGGCGTCGCCCAGCCCGGCCGGCACCGCACAGCGATCTGATGGCTTGCGTTCGGGCTTGTCGCAAAACACGAATTCGCCGCCCGTAAACGCATCCGTGTCGTTTGAGGCGGATTCGAGGCGTCGACTCAGTACGACGACGAGTTGGACCGGGAAGAACACCTCGCCACGAACATCTTGATGCAGGGCGTTGAATCCGCCCACCTCGTACCGCAGCAGCAACGGTGAGGGAGTGCTTTGTCCCTCTGCGGCGCACAGGCTGTGGAACGCCGACCAGGTTGCCGGATAGCGTTCTTCCTGCTTGAGCAAGCACTGCCACCCGTTGGCGATGTGAGCAAGATGTGGAAAGAAAAGTTGACGAAGGGCATCGACAAGGGACGGAATGGGCGCCGCGAAGTAACGGTAGACGCCCCTGCCGAAACGGCTCTTATTCATCGTCACGGTCCTGACAAACCGGCGGTCGTCGTCAAACATTTCCCGTACCACGGAGCATTGTTCAGGATTTAGCAGCGCCGGGACATGTGCCGCCCCGCGCCGCGTCAAGTGAACTCCAATTTCTGGCCAATCCAGGTGCTCGATATGCGCCGCCAGATCCGGCCAGCGGTCGGCGGGTATGGCTTCGTTTTCATCATCTGTCGCCGGCACGGGGGTTTCGGGAGCGCAGCGCGGGCCCGACCCGCACCCGCCGGCCAGTAAAGCCTCGTAGGCGGCCAACGCTTCCACGTGCCGCCGTTTGCTGGGAGCATGTCGAACCGCCTCGCGTTGCAGGACCACGGCCTGTTCGGTCCTGCCCTGGCGAACGCGGACCGCGGCCAAGCCGGTGTAGGCGTCCGCGAAATCAGGCGCCACCTGCAGCGCGGCTTCGAACGATGAGGCAGCCTTGTCCTCATCATGCACCTGCATGAGCAGCACTCCCTGATCGTGCCAAAGCACCGGATTGGCCGGGTTGAGGTCGACCGCGCGGCCGATGATCTTGATGGCCAGATCAAGACGACCGATGTCCGCGGCGTGCCAGGCATCGCGGGCCAATTTGTTGGCGCGACGGCGGTTTTTCTCTCTTTGTTTTTTGGCGTTCATATTCTTCCTCTGGTTCGCGCAGCGTTGCCGTCAGCCAAAGCGCGCCTTGACCGCGGCACGGCGCAGAAAGGGGTTCTTAGCGCAGGGAATCACCGCATTCCGCCTTGAACCGCGGAATGAAGAAGACGGCGGGATGCACTAACTGAGGAAGGTCGCGGCGTATCGCATATTCGTTATTGAGTCCTAGGTAGTTAATGAGCCTCACAGATCCAAATTTCAAGGCGGCGCTACATAGGGAGTCGTGCGATCCGAAAGAACGATTGCAGTCGGGCGGGGTCGTGGCGGTATTTTTCAAGGAGGAGCGCCAATCGGCGGCGGAGATCGTCGAGGTCTTCGGGGATCCAGTTGGCCAAGTCAGCGTACTTCGATTGAGTCCACACGAACTCGACGGGATCGAGCTCGGGCGCATACGAGGGCAAACTGCGGGGCCGGAGCCAAGAGCAGCCCGCTCGCCTCAGTTGGGCTGCGGCGGACCGATGCGCGGGCAAGCGGTCCCAGACCAGGAGCATGGTTCGCCGCAGGTGCGACTGAACAAACCGAAGAAATCGCACGAGATCAACCGCGTGGCAGTTATGGTCCAACAGGTCGTAATACAGGCCGAAGCGTTGCTCCCATGGAGCCACCGTCAGAGCGCAAATCACGCTCAAGCGATCATGTCGGTCCCAGGGATATCGCACGGGAGTTTCCCCCGTGGGAGCCCAAATCCGGCGCCGCAATGGTTGCAAAAGGAAGCCACTTTCATCGAGAAAAACAATGCTAGCTTTTCGTTCGGTTCTCTTTTTTTAGCCGGGGCACTCGACCCGGCGCCATCGCTCGATGGCGTCCTCATCTCGTTCGCGAGCTCGATATTCAGGCTTTTGAGGGCTCCAGCCGAGTTGATGCAGAAGCGTGCCGACGTAATCGACGTGAAAATCCACCGCGAATAGCTGGCCGATCAACACCTTCACGCGCGGGCAATTCCACTCCGGACCGGCAAAGCCCCAATGACCCGCCCCCTTGGCCAAGGCAGCGAGCAAGCGCCGCTCGTCGGCCGCGGTCAACCGTGGCACGGGGCCAGGATGTGTTCGCCTTGCTAAAGCGGCATTGCCGCCCTTGGCAAAATCGCGTTTCCAGCGTTTCACCGACGAGACGTCCGCACCAACAGCCGCAGCCACTTTCGCCACCGTGTCCCCCTGCGCAAGAAGCCTGGCCGCGAGCAATCGACGAGCTTCCAGCACCTCGGGGCTGCCATGAGGTCTCATAAAACCCATTGTACGCCAGACCGCATGGAGGGGCGCATTAACTACCTAGGACTCAGTAGGTCTTCCTAGGTCGCTTTCTCACGAAGCAGGCAGGGCGACCTGGAGAGGTTGCCTGCTACTGCAAATCGCGCTCCCGTTTTTTGGCGGTTCGACGGCTGGAGGTGGGCCGTGCCGCACCTTGGTCAGGGGCGTCGCCGACCACGGCGATCTGGCTGTCCGCCTCGCTGACGGAGGCAGGTTTCGTCTTCTTCGCCAAAGTGGGCGGAGGCACCGGGCTGGCGCCCAGCAGCATGGCCTGACCCTCGGGTCCCGCCGGCATGGCGTAACGCCGCTGACCGCACAGCTTTGGATCGTGCTGCGCCTTGTGTGCCGTCAGGTACGGGTTGTAACGAAACGTGCCGCAGAAGAGCAGGTTGCCGCGGCCGATGACGTTGAATCGCCAGTTCGCGCCCCAGTAGTAACCGCGAGGGTAGTAGGGGCAGCGGCGCACGTAGTGCTCCGGCGGATAGTAGATTCGGTCCGGAATGGGAACGCGGAACGACTGCGGCGTAAGCACCCACGTCAGGCCCGCCGGGTAGGGCGTGTACGGCAGGCTCTCCGTGACGACCCTGGGAAGTCTGGCCTCCTCGCCGGGGGCTGCTTCCTCGCCTTCCGGGGACGGCGCCGCGACGTTCTCCCGCTCGTCGTCCGCTGGCGACTCTTGCCCGTACTGCTTGGCCGAAGCGTTCTGCGCGGCGGCGAGCAGACATACCAGTACGGCGACGAGAAATGGTCGCTTCGTCATTGTTCGGCCTCGCTGGGGACGCACGGACGGGTGATCACGACGGCATCTTCTACGAGTGCCCATCGACCCGACGGGGGAGGCATATTTGGAGAAGTTGCTCGAACCCACAACGTCGGCCAAGGTCACCGATTCGCCCCAGTTTCCTCCCCTCCGCCGGAACGCAGCGCGAACAGAGAAGCGGGTAGTTTAGGCAAGCGAGACCGGGGGCCGGGGGAAACTATATCCCCAACTTGGTCTTCACTTCGGAGAACGCATCCAGCGCCTGGACGAGGTCGTCGCGCGTATGCGCGGCCGAGAGTTGCACTCGGATGCGCGCCTTGCCTTGAGGCACGACGGGGTAGGAAAAGCCGATGACATAAATGCCGCGGTTGAGGAGTTCCTCGGCCATGCGGGCGGCAAGCGGGGCGTCTCCCAGCATGATCGGTACGATCGGATGCTCGCCCGGAACGATGTTAAAGCCACGCTGTGACAGACCTTGCCGGAAGAACCGGGTGTTGTCGCGCAGCCGTTCGCGCAGCTCGCTCGACGTCTTGAGCAGTTCGAGTACGGCCAGCGACGCGCCGACGATGGGGGGAGCCAGGGAGTTGGAAAACAGATAGGGGCGCGATCGCTGACGCAGCAGCTCGACGATTTCTCGACGGCCGCTGGTGTAACCGCCGCTGGCTCCGCCGAGTGCCTTGCCGAGCGTACCCGTGATGATGTCGATGCGCCCCAGCAGCCCGTGGTGCTCGTGGCTGCCTCGCCCCTGCTCGCCGAGAACGCCCACAGCGTGCGAGTCGTCGACCATCACCAGGGCATCATAACGATCGGCCAGCTCGCAGACGCCCGGCAGGTTGGCGATGATGCCGTCCATCGAGAAGACGCCGTCGGTGGCGATCAGCCGGAAGCGGGCCGACTGCGCCTCGCGGAGCTTCGCCTCCAGGTCGGCCATGTCGTTGTTCTTATATCGCAGTCGCTGCGCCTTCGACAGACGAATGCCGTCGATGATCGAGGCGTGATTCAGCTCGTCGGAAATGATGGCGTCTTCGGCCCCCAGCAGTGTCTCAAAGAGTCCGCCGTTGGCGTCAAAGCACGACGAATACAGGATCGTGTCCTCGGCGCCCAAAAACTCCGAGAGATTCTTTTCCAACAGCTTATGCTGCTCCTGGGTGCCGCAGATGAACCGGACGGACGCCAGCCCGTAGCCCCACTCGTCGAGCGCGCGGTGCGCGGCCGCCACGACGGCCGGATGATCGGCCAGCCCCAGGTAGTTGTTCGCGCAAAGGTTGAGCACCTCGCCCCCCCCCACGCCGATATGGGCCTTTTGCGGCGAGGCGAGCCTGCGTTCGTTCTTATAGAGCCCGGCTTGCCGGATTTCGTCGAGCTGGCGGGTTAAATGTTGTTTGATGGCGCCGTACATTGGTGGTGACCCAGAGCGTTGAACCGCAAACAGTAGACGGCAAACCGGGGGACGAATTCAAGCCCCCGCGGAAACCCGGCCTTACTCAGTCGCTCGCGCCCGACCCCCGCTTGTAGAGCGAACCTATGCGACGCCGGCACAGAACCGAAAGCTCCGCCCGCGTCGCGGGTTCCCTGGCGGAGTTTGCCAAGAAACCTCATCGAATCCGTGTGGGGTTTGACCGCTGGATCACTTAGGAGCTCTGCGAGGGGTTTTCAGCTTCCGTGCGTGGCGATAAAAAGAGCGTGGATCTGGTGGCCTCAGCTAAATAAATCGTCCTTTCATTTCTACGCTGCGGGAGCAACATGGCTGTCGCGCCAGGAATCACCCACTCCATCCCGCTCCCCTATGGCCCACTGGGCGCGTTTTTGCGCGATCCGCTGGGGTTTCAAATGCAGGCCCGAGAGCGGTTCGGCGACGTTTTCCGGTTTCGCATCGGGCCGATCGTGATCCATTTTATCTATCACCCGGAGCACGTCCGCCGGGTGCTGTACGAGAACCAGAAAAACTATTTACGCGGCTGGCAGTACCGAGCGGTGCGGCGACTCTTTGGCGACAGCCTGACGGTTTCCGAGGGGGCGTTCTGGCTGCGTCAGCGGAGGATGGCACAGCCGGCCTTTCAGCGGCGTAGGCTGTCGGAGTACGCCGCGGTGATGGTCGAGACCGCCTCCAAGCTGGTCTCGCGCTGGCGGGAAATGGCCGACGATGACAAGCCGGTCGATGTCAAGGAGGAGATGTCTCGCGCGATGCTGGCGATCGCCAGTCGAACGCTTTTTGATCGGGATATAAGCCACGAGGCCGACGAGGTCGGCAAGGCGTTCGTCGTGCTGGGCCAGTATTTCGAGCACCGCTTCAATCATCCCTTCAGCGCGCCGCCAATGTGGGTGCCTACGTCAACCAACCGCCAATTCAAAAAGGCCGTCTCGACGCTGAAGCAGATCGTCAGCGAGCTCGTCCGGGAGCGGCTGCGCGACGAAAGGGACCATGGCGACCTGCTCTCCATGCTCATCCAGGCCCGCGACGAGGAAACGGGCGACAGGATGACCGACGACCAGCTTCGTAGCGAAGTCCTGACCTTCCTGCTCGCGAGCCATGAAACGACGACCACCGCCCTGGTCTGGACATGGTACTTGCTTGCCTCTCACGCGGACGTCCGCCAACGTGTCCGCGAGGAGATTAAGTCGGTGATTGGCAATCGGCTACCCGAGCCTGCCGACGCCCCGGGACTGAATGTCACCCGCGGGGTGATCCAGGAGTCGATGCGACTCTACCCACCGATCTGGGCCCTCCCGCGACAGGTTGTCGCCCATGACGAAATCGGCGGCTTCCGCATTCCGGCCCGCTCGACGGTGTTCATCTGCCCGTACGTCACGCACCGGCATCCCGCCTTCTGGGACGCGCCGGAGGTTTTCGACCCCGACCGTTTCACGCCCGAGCGGATAGCCGGCCGGCCAAAGGAAGCGTACCTGCCGTTTCTCAGCGGGCCGCACCAGTGCATCGGCAACGACTTTGCCTTGCTGGCGATGCAGCTCATCTTGGGGCGCGTGCTGCAAGAGTTCGACGTTTCGCTCATTCCCGGGCAGGTTATCAAGCCGGTTGCCTCTTTGGGGCTGTGGCCCGATGGTCCGGTGTGGCTGAGCCTCAAGAGGCAAGGATTGTGAAGCGGGCGTCGCTCCCGCGGCGAGCCTTCGGCGCCCACTTTCAGTTTGCCGGAGGATCGAGCAACCTGCCGAGAAACAGCACCGCCTGAGTGCGGTTGTCGCGAATCAAGAAGACGAACGGATGGTCGGCCCGAAATTCGACAGGCTTCTCCGGTTCTCGGACGGCCGCCGCTTTCGGAGCGATCACGGCCGTTGCGGCCGCGGCCTCCGTCCCTTCCTCATTCACGTCGACGAACGCCTTGTGGATGACCTCGGAGAGCATCAGGTCTTCGGCGGACGACATGCGTGAGAAATCGGCCTCTCCGCTGAATGCCAGCTCCATTCCCATTGAGCGAAGCGTCTGGGCGAGGCTGAACTGGCTTGTGACTTTGAACTTCGGCAGGAAAACCTGCACGAGCTTGGAGTCCTGCGAAGAGATCCAGGCGTCGAGGTTTTTGGCGGTGAGCTGGCTCTCGAGCTTCTCCAGTCCGGCGATCTCCTTAGGCAACATGATGACCATTGACAGTTCGCCCCCCACGTAAGGAAGGGTCAACACCTGAACGTCCTTGGTTTCGCTGTAACCAAAGTGCCCCGAACGGTGCATCAGCGGAATCCGACGCTGTTCCGTCTCGGTGCGGCGAAACGGCGCGGGTCGGGTGGCGTTCTTCCAGAATTCGTCCTGCCAAGCGCCGTGGAAGTAGATGGCGTTGGTTAGCACCAGCCGCGTGTCGGGACCGACCGCGCCGGGCGGCACCAGGTTCTGGATTTTGCCCGCGGTTTGCTGTTCGACCCAGCGATTGATCGTCTGCCGCGAAGGCTCGGGCTGGGCGAAGTTGAGTTGCAGAAGATCCGCTCCGTAGTGTTCGCGGGTCGCCGCGAGAAAGTCCGGTGAAAATGGGTAACCCTTTGCTCCCCAGATACGGTTGGCCATCTGCAAACGAACGCCGCGGTTCTGGGCGTTGAGCAGTCGGCCGAGGGTGCCGAAGCCGGAGTGCAAGGGCTCGTCGGCCTGATCAAAGTGAAGAACCTCGGCCATCTGCCGTCCCGTCCCGCCCGCCGCCCCCGCGTAGGTCATGGCCAGCGCGGTCGATATGCTGGCGGGCGAATAGAAGAGATTGCCATCCTGCCGGCGAAGCTGGGCGTAGAGGTCGAAGGCAAAGGCGTTGCTCGATTGAGCCGCCTGCCGGGCCTCGTCGGTGATTTCGATTTTCGGCGGCGGATCGGCCGGGCGTTTGACCGGCGTGGCCGCCTCCACGGGGACCGAACGCAAGACCGCAACAGCCACAACCAGCGGTGGCAACCAGAACTTGGAAACTTGCAACATCTTGGGCCTCCTTGGGCGGGTGAGAGCGCTCTCTATAGACGCCGGCGGCGGACAGTTGGTTCCGCGACTTCTAAGACGGCTGCAGGCAAACCTTTGCGGCGTGCTGCAGGCCGTGCCCGGCAAAGTCGGCGCCGGGTTGTTACGTGCACTACTTTCCTTCGCGTCGCAGGCCCGCGTGGCCGACCATGGCTTCCAACGCTGACTGGCAGGCTTTCGCGCCGGCCTCGGGTCCCCTGTTCGCCGCCACGAGGAACGCGACATTGTGCTTCGTTGAGATGGCCACAAGCGCAAACCAGAACGTGTTGCTCCCGGCGTGCATCAGCAAAGGGCCATCAATATAGGGCTCCTCGTGTTTGCCCCATCCCAGCGCATAAGGCTCGCCGGCCGGGGGGGTGTGCATCGCGTCGAAGGCCTCGTGCTTGAGCAGGCTCGGCATACCTCTTCCCGCACGCAGGTGCAGGCTCACGAAACTGGCCCAATCGGCCAACGAGCAATGGACGGTTCCAGCCGGCCCGAGCATGGGTGGATTGTCTGTCTGTTCAGCCAGCGTGAGACCGAAGAACGAGCGGTGCCCCCACGGCTGATCGACCCGGCCCTTCGTTCCCGGCGGACCGAAGCCGGCTGACGACATTTTGAGCGGCTCGAACAGCCGGGCGGTCATCAGATCTTCCCACGACGTGCCTGTGAGCTTTTCAGCCACGTGGCCCGCGATGATGTAGCCCACGTTGGAATAGAGGAACTTCGTTCCCGGCGGGTGCTCCGGGGCTTCCGCCAGCACTTTTCTCATCATGGCTTCCCGTTGCTCCACGAGCGAGCCCTTGTTGAAGGCGAAGTAGCCCACGTTGGCCGGCAACCCCGCCCGGTGGCTCAGAAGCTGCTCGACGGTCACGCCGGCAAAATCGGCATGAAACTGCGACTTCTCATCGGGAAACAAGCCACCCAAGGTCGTCGTCCAGGCGAGCTTCCCTTCCTGCACAAGCATGGCCAGGAGCGTGGCCGTCATGGCCTTGGTATCCGAGCCAAGATGAATCTTGTCGTTGACGGTCATCGGCTCAGGAGAATCGAATTTTCGGACACCGACCACACCCACGCAGCGGAGTCCCGGCGGATCCACAATGCCCGCGATCAACCCGGCCACCTCGTGCTTCTCACGAATCGGCTCCAGCAGCGTCTCGATCGTCTTGTCTGAGAGGAGCCGCGAGCCTGTTTGGGACGGTGAGGACTCGTCTGCCCACAGATGTGCCGAAACGAAGAGAGCCGCGAGACCGGCGGCCGCGAATCGCAGCATTGGACTTTTCATTCTTGTGTTACCCGTTGAAGGCGAGCTTTCTCCCGCTCGTGTTCGCGTATGTTGTCGATCTCGCGTTGGAGCCGCTGGGCTTCGCGCAACTTGTAGGCATAGCCGGCCAGCCAACAGGCGATTACGAACGTGACGCACAACAGCGCACGGATGTTGAATTGAAAGCGGCGACTCATTTAGGCACGCTTGGGCCTCTATTCGGCCGCGGCGATGCGATACAGGTGGCTGTCGGTGCGCAAGATCAAGTCGCGGCCGGCCACGGCGGGAGAGGCCAGCATGCGACCCGGCAGGTTGTTGGCCGCCAGGCGCTCGAAATCGCGGCTCGCCCTGATGACGGTGGTCACGCCCTCTTCGCTCGAGAAGTAAATCCGGCCATCACCAGCCAGCGGCGAGGCCGAAAAATTGCCCCCTAGCCTCTCCTGCCACACCACCTTGCCGCTCGCCGCGTCAAGACAACTGGCGATACCCGCGTCGCTCACCATGTAGACCTCGTCCCCCACGACCACGGGCGAGGGGTTTGCCGGCGCGTGCCGAGCGCACCGCCAGGCCACACCGTCGGCCGTCACGTCGCCGCTGCCGCCCGGCCGGATGGCCCAGAGTTGCGGCTTCATGTAGCCGGTGTCGACGAGCACCAGTCCGCCGGCGAAGACCGGCCGGGGTACGTTGGAAAAGCCTGCATACCGCACGCTCCACAGCTCGTCGCCCGTTTGTGGGTCGTAAGCGATCACGCGGCTGGCCCCAGGGCTTATCAACTCCGCGCGGCCGTTGAATTCGATCACCAGCGGCGTGCAGTAGGCCTTGCGGAACTCGGCGATCGGATTGTGGGGACCGGGCCGGTCGCGCCGCCAGACGAGTTTGCCCGTCTGTTTGTCGATCGCGGCGACGTACTGGGCGTCGACGCCGTCGCAGTTGACGATCAACAAGTCGCGCCACAGCACCGGCGAACTGCCTGGCCCTTCTTTGTGGTCGACTTTCAGCTCGCGGTTGGTCCACAAGATGCGGCCGTCGGACGCGTCGAGGCAGGCCGTCCCCAGTGTTCCGAAATGGACGTACACTCGGCCCGACTCAAGGATGGGCGTGGGTGAAGCGTAGGTGTTCTTGTCGTTGATCGTGGGGAGACTATCGCACTGAAAGACCTCGACGTCGTGAATCACTTTGCCCGTTTCGAGGTCCACGGCCACGGCGCGCAACGACCGCTGGTCGTCGATCGCCGTAGTCAGCCAGATTTTTCCGTCGGAGATGACCGGCGATGACCAGCCGCGGCCGACAATCGGGGTCTTCCAGGCGACGTTTTCCTTGTCGCTCCAGGTGAGCGGCAAGCCCGTCGCCTCGGTATGCCCCTGGCCGTCGGGCCCGCGGAATTGTGGCCACTCGTCGGACGCCCGCAACCGGGAGACGCCGCAAACCAGCAGCACGAGGATCCAAACGGCCTGATGGAAAAGTGCATTGCAAGGCAGCGGGCCAATGGGCCGCAAGTCGACATTCATGCGTGACGGTCCAACTCGAATCGGTTTGCGACAGGTCTCGTCGAGCAAGAAGATTCTAGCTGCAAGCTTTGCTCGCGGCTACGCATCGTCGCGGTTCGACTCGTGATCCGTTTGCCGAAGCAATCGCAGCTTCCGCCCCTGGACGCCGCATTGAGGTCCAGCTTTGATACTCGCCTGAGCGGCAGGGAAAGCCCAGAAGACACGCTGCAGCGCGGCACCCCGCTTAATCGTTGCCGGTTACGTGCGGTTGCGGGCTGGCGTGTCGCTCCTTTAGCGGCCGAATACTGCTCGATCAGCGTCCTTGCGGCAGCCAGCGCCACCGGCGTTGCTCGCGTCAGCCCGTCTTAAATGACGAGTCCGCCGTCACTGCCCCGCTTCACTTCCAGCGGCGGCATTCCCACGACGGACGTACCGTATCTGGCTAACGGTCCCCCGCTACTAGCGAGCGCGCGTGGCGAGACTCGCTGGCCGCCCGTGCTACGGACTCGATGGCGATTGCGGCCACGGCCGAGCCGTAGTCGAGGTCGATGTTTTCCATCGTGTCGTGCGTGTCGTGGTAGCCCTTGCGGTTGATGTCGTAGTTCTCCATGAAGAGCACCACCGGCACGCCGCTGTCGGAAAAAATCTGCCCGTCGGTGTTGTAGAGCGTGCTGCGAGGATCAATCGCCGGACGCACCTCACCGTGCAACGCGGGGTGCAGGGCTGTTTCGGGCATTGTTTGGCCATCGGGGCTGCGGCGGCCGCGCGTCGCCTCGCGGCGGTCGGGACGCAGGTTCCACTTCTGGCTGAGCAGGTTCCAGGCCCGGTTGGCCAGGTGGGCCTGATAGGCCAGCCACATCGATTCGCGGCTCATCCCGGGGCAAAGCTGAAAGACGTCCCGATCGCGATCGTTGTTGTGGGCCACCATGTCGAGCACATAGACCCCCTCCACCCGCGTCCGTGCCAGGCTGCGGCGTCGGCCGTTTTCCAACACCATTTCCAGTGTCCCTTCAACCAGGTGCTGGCACAAATGCCGCGCGCCGAGGCAGTCGGCCGGAAACTCTTCGCCCGTGAGGTGTACGAGCCAGATGTCGCACTCAAGACGGCCGGCGCGGCTGAGATCCATGAAGATCGGCGCGCCGAGCATCAGCGCGGCCGTGGCCGAATGGTTGTCGTCGGCGCCGGCCGCCGACAGCCGAGGCCCGTGCTTGCCCTCGGGATAGCCGTAGACGTCTTCCATGTAGGCCGTGTCGTAGTGGTCGGCCATGATCACGGCCCGCCGGCGGTCGCGGCCGGGGATGACCACGATCAGGTTCCGTTCGTAGAGCGTCTCTTGCTGGTTGCCGAGCCAGCCGCCCATCCAGTTGAAGTCGAAATCGGTCCGCCAGCGAAACGGCAGTTCGCCGGCAAGCACCTTGCCGGCCAGACCCTTTCGCCCGATCACTCCCCGGTAATAGGTCAGCAAGTAGTCGCCCAGCCGGTCGAGGTCGCGGTGGTGGTGCTTGAGATGCGTCTGGGTCTTGTGATCCAGAACGCAGTCGGCGTTATCTTTATTCAGGTACTCGCCGGTCGCCAAAGCAGAAATGGTCCGCCAGTAGGCCGTCTCGAACGAGCGTCGTGCGGTCTGCCGGTAGGTGAGCGCCTGAGGAACCGCGCTATTCTCCTTGGCCTCCAGACAGCCGCGTAGCGTATCGGCCAGCGTCGCCCCGGCCTCGGCATTGCTGGCGAGAGCGGCCAGCGAGTCGAGCCACAGGTCGAGGCTTTCTTCCTTTGGCAGCGTGAGCAACCCGCGCGCGAAGCTGCGCTCAAGGGGCCGCTCGCCGAGCAGTTCCCAGGCTTCGAGCAGCTTGCGAACGTTGATCGTGGTGACGCGATAGTGGCGGTCGTGGTTGTGGGCAAACAACTCCAGCGCGGCGCGGTGCGGCTCGCGGTCGACCAACCTCGGCCAGAGCTCGAGGGGCCGCTCGAGCCGCGGACGGTCGGCCCGATAGGCCGTGAGGTAGCCGAGCGGGCCGTCTGTCACGATCGTCGGCTCGTCGTCGGACGAGAAGTAGGCCACCAGCGGCCGGTGCCAATAGACTTCGTGCCGGCCGACGCGCATCGCCGGATATTGGAACCGGTAGCCGAACACGCCGCCCTCCGCCAAACTCTCGGCGGCCGCCGCGATCTCTTCGCGGCTGGCGCTGGGACCGTCGAGTAGTAGCTGATGATCGTGAGTCCAGACTTGCGCGTTGCGGGCCATCGGCTTGCCGTAGAGCCCGATGTCGTCGGCGGCCGGGCTGAACAGCACGTGGGCCACCTTGTCCTCGCGCGCAGTAACCGCCAACTCGTCTTCGTGGCGGTGCACTTTGGCCCAGCGGTGCGTGCGCTGAAACGTGTTTCGAAACGGGCCGCGCGGTCCGATGTCGGGCGTGCCGGGGCGAGGCTCGTGCATCCAGCCCGACTGGGGTACGCGAATGCCGATCGGCGCCTCGTGCCGCTGAAACAGGTGCAGCAGGGGAATCTGCACGGCCAGCGGCAGTTCGTCCGCGAGAGAGAGGTATTGCTGAGCTCCCCAGAACACGAGGCTACCTGGAAACGGCAGCAAGTGCAGCTCGCCCGAAAGATAGGCGCGCTGGATCTTGCTCGGCAGCCGCGCGAACGGTTGAAAGCTGACGAGGTAGCGAACCCCGCGCAGCGATTGCCTCGAGGAAAGCAGGAAGGGCTCGGTCCAGCGCGGCAGCGGACCTTCACGCCAGCGGTCGGCCGTTTCTGAGTCAGGCGGCGTGAAGATGCGGAAGCCGGCGTGAGCGAGGCCCGCGGAACCGTCGATCCCCTCGCCGTAGGCGCCGGCCAGCAGCCGGCCGAAAAACTGCACGCCCCAGGTTTCGGGCAATTCTTTGCGCGGAGCGACAAAGAAGCCTCGCCAGAAAGCCCGTGCAGGCCCCTGCTCGCTGCCGCCGAACAGCGTCCAGCGAATGCGTCCCTTGTCGTCCTGCGTGCGGGACAAGGCCAGCGGCATCAGGACGACGTATCGCTCCTGTTCCGGCGCGCCCGACTCGTCGAGCAGCGCCGGCCAATACGGGTTGCCGACCAGCTTGTTGCGGGCGATCCCGTGGGCCGATTCGCGACGGCCGAGGTGCCGCATCGCCTTGAGCAGGTGCTCGCCCAGGTGTTGCAACCCCGGCGCGAGCTGCCAGGCCTGTTCGTACTCGGTGATCTGCCAGCCCCACGGGTCGGCCTCGTCGAACAACTGGCGGTCGACGCGCCGCCCATACGCCTTTTGCCCCAGCCGAGGCGGCGGCATGAATTCGGAGTAGGCGGGTATCGGGTAGTGACCTTCGCCCGTGAACCACGGGTGCCCGGCGACGAGTTTCTTCCATCCTTGATCGGGCATTGGTGCGCAGCGACTCCTGATGTGAGTTGACGGATATGCCCGCGCGACGCTCCCTTGGCGCGCCGGAGGCGCCACAGCTTAGCACGCTCGGTGAAGGGTCAATAGGTGCGGAACGCATGCGACCCCCGTCGGCACCGACGGGGCCGCTGAATGATCCGGGCGAGGGGCGCTAGTGAGCTACGGTGGCCAGCGCGCGCAAATGGGCGACGAGCAACGGATCGGGCTGAGGGAACCACCCGTGCAGCCGCACCGAAAAAGGAGGAATTGCGTCGACCGTGCGGAGTTCTTCAAGATAGCCGTGCACGATGCGTCGGCGGGCAGGGTCGGTTTCCATCAGCCAATGGACCCAGGCCCAGGCCTCGGCGTAGTCGAGCTGGGTCATCTCGCTGGCCGAGTTGAGGCGCTCGAGCCGGGCCAGGTCGGGCTTCCAACCGAAGCTCGCCAGCTTCTCCAGCAGCAGCCGCAGATGGGGCCGATTCACTCCCCCATGCCCGCGCGGTACCTCGGCGTATTCCGCTAAACCCTCATCGAGCCACAGCGGCAGATTCGGCACGACCGAGTGCAGATAACCGTGCGCCACCTCGTGGCGCAAATCCTCGGCCACGTGGTCGCCCCATTGTGCGTACACGGCCAGACGCGTGTCGGTTTCGACGAAGAACGCTCGGCGGTCGGGAAAGTCGGGATAGTCCCGTTTGATGAACTCGCGGAAGCGCGCTTCCGTTTCAAACAGGTAGACGTTGACCGGTTCGTCCGACTTCGGAAGCTGCAGCTTGGAGAGCAGTTCGGTGCGCTCCTGGACCAGCTCCTCGAGCAAGCGGTGGCGAGGCGGAAGGTTGAAGTCGCTGTGGACGATGAGCGGTTCAAAGACGAGCGTGTTCTTCAGGGGCAGCGCGCTGGGCCGCGTCTCAAAACCGGTACAGCCGGCCAAGAGGCCAACGACGGCCATGGCCAGGCAGGATACGCGAGCTAGCACCGACGACTTGGGCCGGGCCGATGCCGCTTTCGGGGCATGTCTGTTGTTACTCGGCGGGGCATGCGACACGCCTGCCGTGATCGCGGCGGCAAACGGCTCCTCCCAGCGTGCGACGCTGTATTCTTGTTCCACCCGCCGGCGGGCGGCCGCACCCATAGCCGCCCGTAGCGAGGCGTTCGACAATCGCTCCGCGGCCGCGGCCCACTCCTGCGGCGTGTCGGCCAAAAACCCGGTCACGCCATCGACGATCATTTCGCTATGGACGCCGACCCGATTGGCGATCACTGGCAAACCGGCCGCCATGTATTGCAGCACTTTCAGGCCGCATTTCCCGCGGCTCCAGCGGTCGTCGGGCAGCCAGCTAACGCCGATGTCGGCCGCCGCCAACTCGGCGGCCTCAGTGGCCGCGTTCCACCTGACGGGCCTGACACGCACGCCCTCGAGCTCGGCAAAGACATCGGAGACGACCCGCAATTCGACGCGGTGAGACGTCCCGCAGACGTTGGCCGCCGCGCGGAGTTGCTCGTGCATTTGGTACAGGCATTTCACGGTGCTACGCTGGCCGATCCAGACCAGCTTGAGCGTGTCGTCGCCCGCCTGGCGTGCAAGGGGGTACCGGTCGGGTTCTACGCACGTGGGTAAGAAGCGAACCCTTTCGGCGCCGACGAAGGCGGCCGCCTGATCCAGCAGGTACTGGTTTCCCGCCAGCACGAGGTCGGCGGCGTAGACGGTCATCCAGAAGCCGAGCATTCGCTGCCAACTGTCGATTCCCTTGGGATGGTAGCTGTCCCGATGGAAGAGGGCGTCGTCAAAGTCGTAGATCAGCCTCTTGGCCGAGCGGCGCAGCACGCTCAGTTGCCACCAGGGGAGCAGCTTTCGCTGCAAAAGGACCGCGTCAGCCGAACGCGCGCCTCGCAACTGTCGCCAGCGAGCGAGTGGGCCCCTGGCCAGCGGCCGGCAGTCGATCTGCCAGCCGGCGCGCGCGAGAGCCCTGCCGAAGGGCGCCACGCGATAACGGTAGCAGACGTGGTCCGGGCCTTCTGTTAAGGCCAAGAGCTTCAAGGGTGTTCGTCCTCCCTGCCGTTCTTGCTCTTACTCCCTCTCCCTTGGGAAAGGGCTGGGGCGAGGGCGGTTGGCGCCCACGCTGGTTGCCCATGTCCAGATGTGCCGACAACGGCGGCGCGGAATCTTAACATCCTGGCCCAATCTTCCCAAGGCAGAACCCGCGCCAAAGCGGGTCGTCGGGTGCATAAGGTGAATTGCGCGCGGAACGGATTTTCTGAGGAACGTCAATGGGAGAATTGGCAGATTTCGGGTATGGTCGAGCCTGTAGCTGGGTGAATTGGGAAGCCCAGAGAGAAAACTAGCCCGTTCAAGGATGAA
>DASZPH010000129.1:0-95955 GCA_035550375.1 Pirellulales bacterium
GGCCCCGTTTAAAACCACGATTCTTGTCGAACTGCAAACTCGGCAACTGGACAACACCAGCTCAAAGCCGGCCGACCGTTTTTGGGTCGACCCGCCCATTCATTCTTCGATCGTGGCTTTCTTGATGTAGTCGAGCTTCGGAAAACTCTTCTTCAAATAGGCGCTCCCCTCGTCCTGGACCCGGCCCTGATCGGGTCCGTTGCCGTTGGGAAATCCCTCGCCGTAGCCGTTGTAAAGTGATTCGACGACGTCCATCCCTTTCACCACGCGGCCGAAAGGAGCGAAGCGCTGCTTGTCGAGCTGACCGTTGTCGCCGAAGTTGATGAAAACCTGCGTCGAGCGCGAGTCGGGAGCCGACGTCTGGGCAAACGTGATGAAGCCGCGCTGGTTCGACTGCTTGACCCGATCGTCCTTGATGTTCGAGCGCCGCCACTTGCGGTTAACCTGGGGATCGCCGTTGATGCCGAACTGCACCATAAATCCCTCGATGTTGCGGAAGAAGGCCGCGTCGTCGAAGTAGCCGATCTTCACCAGGTTGTAGAAGCGGTCCGCCCCGTTGGGCGCCCAGTCCCGCGTCACCTCGATCACGAAATCCCCCTTCGTGGTCGAAAACATGGCCTTGAACTTGTCCGGAGCCTTTTCTTTAGCCAAGGACGGATCGAGGAGTGCCGCCTTGCCGTCGGCATCGGACTCCGATCCGGCCGCCGGCTGCTCGGCTCTCTTCTCCCCGTCCCCCGCGCAACTCGACACCATCAGAACGCAGACGATCAGTAAAACAACCAGGGACTGAGTAGGGTCATTCATGGGGCGGCTCCGAACGAGTTTCTTTAAAACGGCTTTCCCGGCTCCTACCGGGACGCTCTTTGCATGAACAAGAGCATATCCGAGAACCGGCATGGTCGTGTAGGCGTACCGCCAGATAGCGGCGGGAGTGTCGCCAAGCCGGCTTTACTCCGGCCTCTCCCGAAAGGAGCGATTCGCGTTCCTTTCCCCCATGACCCGTTGTGACACAGGGCGCTCGCCCTCCAAGATCACGACTCCGCACTCATGCGGCGCACCCCATTCGCCAGACGTCAGGTCACTCTCGTTCGCGGCCCACCTCTTACCGCGGCCGGCTCCCCAGATGGGTCGGTGCCGTCTCGCGGCTGGCGAGAATTACGGAAAATTAACCGCCTTTCGCCATTACTTTACGTCTGCCAAACTGTTCAATTCTTAGCGGGCTGGCGGAACAGCGGAAAGGCAACCGAGCGTCATGGCGGCGAGCGAAGAAGTACTGGAGTCTGTTACTGCGCCTAGTCCCGGCTCTGCCTCGCGTTGGCGCGCAGCCCGGCGCGGTGCCCACCCGCTCACGCAGCCCTCGTCCGCCGGCGCTGTGTTGCACCAGTTCTTTGAAGCACAGGCGGACCGGCATCCGAACCAGGTGGCCCTCGAGTGCGGTAAGGAGCGGCTGACGTACGCCGAACTCGATCGGGCGGCCAACCGGTTGGCCCACTGGCTGCGTGGCCGAGGCGTGGGGCGCGGGTCGCTGGTCGCCCTCTGGCTGCCACGGTCGGTCGACGCCTACGTTGCCTTGCTGGCCACGCTCAAGGCAGGCGCCGCCTACCTGCCGCTCGACCCTGATTGCCCGCCTGACCGAGTCGAGTTTGTATTGGCCGATTCGCAGGCTACGGTCCTCATCACCCTCTCGTCACTCGTCGGCGAAGATCGGGAACTCGAGCCGATCGTGTTGCGCCTCGACCGCTCGCGGAATGAGCTCAAAAGATTCCCAGGCAAGCGATTGCCCGACGACCGCTTTCAGGTCCACTCCGACGACCTCTGCTACGTCATCTACACCTCCGGCTCGACCGGCCGTCCGAAAGGGGTCGAGATCGAGCACCGCAGCGCCTGCCACCTGGTCCGGGCCGAGGCGGAACTGTTTAAGATCTCTCCCTCCGATCGCGTCTTCCAGGGGTTTTCGCTGGCCTTCGATGCCTCCGTGGAAGAACTCTGGCTGGCCTGGTTCGCCGGCGCAACGCTGGTGGCCGGCACGAAGGAAATGATTCACGCGGGCCCGGCGCTTGCTCAGCGGCTGGCCCAAGCCGGCGTGACCGTTCTGTCCTGCGTGCCGACGCTCTTGGCCATGATGGACGACGACGTTCCGAGCGTGCGACTGTTGATCGTGGGCGGCGAAGAATGTCCCGCTGCGGCGGTGCGGAGGTGGTGCCGTCCGGGGCGGCGGATGGTGAACACCTATGGACCGACCGAAGCAACCGTGATCGCGACGTTCGCCGAATGCGATCCGGCCCGCCCCGTCACCATCGGCCGCCCGCTGCCGAATTACTACGTTCACGTCGTCGACGACGAGTTGCGGCCGGTCGTCTGCGGCCAGCCGGGCGAACTGCTCATCGGCGGAATCGGGCTGGCCCGGGGTTACCTGGGTCGGCCTGAGCTGACTCGCGAGAAGTTCGTCCCCCATCCGCTGGCGAACTCAGCAGCATGCCCGCGGCTCTACCGCACGGGCGACCTGGTTCGCCACAACGCCGACGGCGACCTGGAGTTTCTGGGGCGGATCGACGGGCAGGTCAAGCTCCGCGGTTTTCGCGTGGAAACGGGCGAAATCGAAGCTCTCCTGATGGAAACCGAGGGAGTGAAGGCCGCCGCCGTTACGGTCACCAAGGATGCCTCCGGCGCGCAGCAGCTTGCCGCCTACGTCGTCGTCGACGCCCGGATGACCATTTGCGAAGCGGAAATCCTCTCGCGTCTGCGGCCCCGTTTGCCGGCCTACATGGTGCCGGCGACGATCGACAGCCTGCAAGATCTCCCGACGCTTGCCAGCGGCAAACTCGATCGGAAACGGCTCCCGCCACCTCGTCCGCGGCAGGTCGGCCAGCACGATTACGTGCCGCCCCAGAATCCGATCGAGCAGCAGCTTGTGGAAGTCTGGCAGAATCTGTTTGGCATCGAGCGCATCTCGACACGGGCCGACTTCTTTCTCGACCTGGGCGGCCACTCGCTGCTGGCCGCGCGGTTCGTCTCGCAACTCCGCAACGAGCCGCGCTTCTCAGCCATTTCGATGCTCGACGTGTACGAGCATCCGACCGTCGAGGGACTCGCTGTCCAGTTTGCCGAAGCGGTACCCGCTCTTTCCCCCGACGTTCAAGATAAGGAACCGTGCCGGGATGAAGCCCAGCCGTCGGCCGGGCGCAGCTACGCCCTTTGCTCGCTGGGCCAGTTTCTGAGCCTCTACCTCGTGTTGGGCTTCTTCTCTCTGCAATGGCTTGGTCCTTACCTGACCTATACCTGGATGATCGACAACGATTATCCGCTCAACGAGGCGCTCGTCGGCGCTCTGGGAAGTCTTCTCGTCGTCTACCCCGTGATGTTGCTTTTTGCCATCGCCACGAAATGGATTGTCATCGGCCGCTACAAGCCGGGCGACTACCCGCTCTGGGGCTGGTACTTTTTCCGCTGGTGGTTCGTGAAGGCGATCACCGGGTCGATCCCGATCGACTACCTGGCCGGCACACCCCTGCTGAGCCTCTTCTACCGGCTCATGGGAGCCAGGATCGGGGCGAACGTACACCTGGCGACCGACAACTGCCTGGCTTACGACTTGCTCGAGATCGGTGACGATTCGTCGATCGGCGAGGAGAGCAGCCTGGCCGGCTGCACCGTGGAGCACGGCACGCTGCGCATCGGGCCGATCAAGATTGGGCGCCGCGTGTTCATCGGCGCTCGATCAGTCGTTCGCGAGCACTCGGCGATCGACGACGACGCTCAACTGGAAGACCTTTCGATGCTGCCGCGCGGCGGAGTGATCCCCCGCGCCGAGCGTTGGCAGGGGTCGCCCGCGCGCCGCATGGGAGCCGTCGTCCGCCATACGGTCCATCCGCGCCCCACGCTCGCCCGTCGCTTCGCCTTTGGTCTGCTGCACGCCCTGGGCGTGATGCTCGTGCCGCTGTTTGTCATCGCGGCGATTTTCCCCGGCATGATTGTGATGAACCGTCTCAACTATTGGGACGACTACTACTGGTACCTGGTCGTTTCGCCCGCGGTGGCCCTCTCGTTCGTCGTCTTTCTCTGCTTGGAGATCGCCGCCTTCAAGTGGCTCCTGCTGGGCCGCGTGAAGGCAGGCAGCTATCCGCTCTACAGCTCGTTCTACCTGCGAAAATGGTTCGTGAGCCAACTCCTCGAACTGAGTCTCGACGTCCTCGGCCCGCTTTATTCGACCATCTATCTTTCTCCCTGGTACAGGCTGCTGGGCGCGAAACTGGGCCGCCGGGCCGAAGTATCCACCGCCTCGTTCATTTCGCCCGACCTGCTGGCGATCGACGACGAGGGCTTTATCGCCGACAGCGTGTCGCTCGGCGCGGCGCGCGTGGAGGACGGCGCAATGACCGTGGCCGCCACGCGGGTCGGCAAGCGGTCGTTTATCGGTAACAGTGCCTTGCTGCCGCCAGGCGCCCAGGTCGGCGACAACTGCCTGATCGGCTGCCTTTCCACGCCGCCGCTTGCTACGCCCGTCAACGACGGCACTTCCTGGCTCGGCTCGCCCGGCTTCAACCTGCCGCATCGCGAGCGCAGCACGGAGTTCTCGGAGGAGACGACGTTTTCACCCACACGGGCGCTGTGGATCAAGCGGGCGGCGATCGAAGCCTGCCGCGTCCTTCTTCCCAGCTCCTGCTTTCTGGCGATCACCAGCGTGCTGCTCTCGGTCGTCCTCCTGATCCACGAGGAGATGGCCATCTGGGAGCTGTTGGCCCTGTTCCCGGTTCTCTATGCCGCCGCGGGCATCGTTGCCGTTCTTGTGACGGTCGCCGTCAAGTGGCTTCTCATGGGCCGCTACCGTCCCTGCGAACGGCCCCTGTGGAGCACGTTCGTCTGGAAGACGGAACTCGTGGCGGCACTGCACGAGCATCTGGCCGACCTTTTTCTGGTCGGCAAACTGGCGGGAACGCCCTTCGTGTGTTGGTTCTTCAGGCTGCTAGGCGCCAAGATCGGCCGGCGGGTGTATCTCGACACGACGGACATCACGGAGTTTGATCTGCTGGAAATCGGCGACGAAGCGACGATCAACCGCGACGTGACCTTGCAGACGCACCTCTTTGAAGACCGCGTGATGAAGATGTCGCACGTGCGGATCGGCCCGCGCGCCTCGGTGGGGAGCATGTCGCTGGTGCTCTACGACACGCAGATGGACGAGGGATCCTCGCTGGGTCAGTTGTCGCTCTTGATGAAGGGAGAAACACTCCCCGGGGGGACGAGCTGGGAAGGTATTCCGGCCAAACTGAGCGGTGAGCGACGCGGGGGAGAACAGGTTTCCTAGCCTGTCCCTATCGACGTGGACGGTCTAGGAAGGGCAGCCTCCGTGAGCAACTCGCCCTTGGGTCCTCACCCCGTCTCACACGCCGCCCGCTCGGTCTCATAAGTCCGGCGAGTGCCGTCGCCACGAACGTTGTCGAGCGCGACCTGATAAAGCTGCTGTCCGTGCGAGGTGGGATACTCGCCCGTGATGCAAGCCTGGCAGAGCTGGTCGGTATCGAGGCCAATGGCGCGGGCGATCGAGTCGACCGGCAGATAGCGGAGCGAATCAGCGCCCAAATGATCGGCCATCCGCGCCTGCCCCTCTTTCGTCAATGCGCCGTTCTCCAAGAATCTGGGGGCGAACAGCTCCTGGATGGTCGACATGTCGATGCCGTAAAAGCAGGGGGCCACGATCGGCGGACAGGCGACGCGGACATGAATCTCGCGCGCCCTGCCCAGCTCGCGGATGCGACCCAAGAGCACCTTCATGGTGGTCGAGCGAACGATCGAATCTTCGACCAGCAACACGCGCTTGTCTTCCAGCACCTCGCGCAGCGGCGTGTATTTGGCCTCAGCCTTGCGGCGGCGATTGTTCGAGCCCTCGATGAACGTGCGGCCCGTGTAGCGATTGCGGATCAGCCCCTCCAACGACGGAACCCGCAAGGCGTAGGCCATGGCGTCGGCGGCCGCTTTGCTCGTGTCGGGGACGGGGACGACAATCGTGTCTTCGTCGATCGGCACGTCTTCCAGGCGAGCGAGCTCTTCGCCCAGCGCCTTACGCGAAAGGTAGACGCTACGGCCGTCCATCGTGCTGGCCACGTTGGCGAAGTAAATCCACTCAAAGAAACAGTGGGCGTGCCGCGGGCTGGTGGCGAATCGTTCGATCGTCAGTCGGCCGTCGCTGATGGCGATCGCCTGGCCGGGCAGAAGCGACTTGATGTTGTCCGGGTTGAAACCGAGGTTCAGCAGGGCCACGCTCTCGCTGGCGGCGGCAAACAGCGGCGGCTGCCAGGCGTAACACAGGGGTTTGATCCCCAGGGGATCGCGGGCCACGAGCATGTCGCCCAAGGCGTTGAGAAACACCAGGCTGTAGGCCCCATCGAAGCGGCGGCTCACGGTGCGCCACATCTCGATCAACCCCGGCCGGCGGTCGCCCGACAGCTCGCGGCTGATCTCGTGCATGATGATCTCGGTGTCGTTGTCGCGGGCCAGGTGGTTGTCGCTGTCATCCAAGAGCGAGCGCCGCAGCTCCTGGTAGTTGGCGAGCTGCCCGTTGAAGGCAAAGCCGAACCACTTGTGCTTTTGCAGATGGTGCCGCTCGAAGGGCTGGGCGTAGCTCTTTTCGTCGGCGCCGCAGGTGGCGTAGCGCACGTGGCCGATGGCCGCCCGGCCCGCGTACTCCGTCATCAGGCTCTCGGCCTTGCCGCGGTGGCTGAGCCTGAAAACCTCGCTCACCCCGCCGAGCTGGCGATAGGTGTCGATGAGCTTCTTGCGGCGGGGATTGTAGGTGGTGAAACCGGCCGAAAGCTGGCCGCGGTTCTGGATGTCGAGCAGCATTCGCGGCATGAGCCGCGAGATCTCCTCCGGTCCCTGTTCGGGGCACAGCGGGCTGATCGTCTCGCCAGGGAGGTGGTAGATGGCCGCCACGCCGCATTCGTGATGGAGCTCGCTCATCGGACCCTTATTGTAGGCGCGGGCGAGCGAGTTAACAACCAAGCGAACTCAGACGTGGGGTACGACGAGTCGCACGATGACAGGAATCTCGGATTGCCGAGCGAATCGCGACGGCAACGAACCTGTCACGGCTGTCCGGCATCGGGCGTCGGCTCCGGCTCGTCCGGAGTCGGCTCTTCTTCGTCGGGACTTGGCTCCTCCTTGCCAGGCATGACCTCCTGCCCGCCGGGTAGCATCTCTTCCTTGAGATATTTGGGCAGCACGGTGCCGCGCTTCAGGTGCGGCGCGCCCGGGTGGTCGCCGGCAATGAGCGTCAGCCCCGCCCGGTCGCCACGCACGATCACGCCCTGGCCCGCCGTGGGGCCGGCGATGGGGCCGATCGGCGGTCGCCGGCTGAGGAAGTGGTCCGAACCCGACGTGTAGGGCACCCATGTGTCGCCCGTGAAATACGACCATTTGTTGTCCGTGGAAAAGTACCACCAACGCCCGTCGTAGCGCCGATATCGCCAGCCGTTCTCGGGACGGCCGTGGGGCGCCGTGCGGGACACGGGACCCCAATAAAACATGTAGGGTCCGGCCGGGGCGTCGTTGCCGGGCATGTCGCGCTGGTATGGCAAATCTTGCGACATGGCAAAAATGGGCGTAGCCAGCAGGATCGTTGCCGTCATTCCCATCGCTGTCACCGACCGTTTCATACTTATCTCCTTTTCGCACGCCGTCCGGCGCGGAACATCGCGCTTCCGTCAAGCATACGCCGTGGGATGTGCCGTGCCATGCGGGCGGTCGGAAATGATTGACGTGGCGGGCCGTTCGCCGGGATAATGGGCCCCACATGAACCCCCAGCCGCAGCAACTCGACCAGATCGGCCGACGGGCCCTGGAAATGCTTCCCGCCAACTCCGTGGTCGGCCTGGGCACCGGCCACGCCGCAACCGCCTTCATTCACGCCCTCGGCGAGCAGGTCAACAAAAAGGGATTTGCGGTGCGGGGGGTGCCAACTTCAAAGGCCTCCGAGGATCTCGCCCGGCAGCTTCACATTCCGCTGGTGGGGCTCGACCAGGTGGAGGCGATCGATGTGGCGGTCGACGGCGCCGACGAGGTCGATCCGGATTGCAACCTGATCAAGGGCTATGGGGGCGCGCTGGTTCGCGAGAAGATCGTGGCCGCCACGGCCAAAAAGCTTGTGATCCTCGTTGGCCCGGAGAAACTCGTGCCGCAACTCGGCTCGCACGGCATCCTGCCCGTCGAGGTCGTTCCTTTCGGGCTGGCGCTCTGCACGCGCCGGCTAGCGGCACTCGGCTGCCGGGCTCAGCCCCGGTTCACGGGGGGCAAGCCCTACACTACCGACAACGGCAATCAGATACTCGATTGCCGCGTCCAGCCGATCAAGAACCCGCGGCAATTGGATGCGGCGATCTGTGAGATACCCGGCGTCGTCGGCACGGGGCTGTTCATCGATTTTCCGGTGACGGTGCTCGTGCCGAAGGGGAGCGAGATCGAGGTATTGCAACCCGCGACGAAGTCGTAGCGCTTGTGGTTCACCAGGTGAACCACAAGCGGCGTGCGCTTTTACGGCCTGGGCCGAGCCGGTAGAATCAAACAGTTCCGAAACGATTGTTCTCTCCCATTTGAGGGACGTAAAAATGACCCGTCGATCCCTGTTTCTTGTCGCTGCCCTCGCGCTCGGCACGGCATGGTTCTTTGGTGGCAATCTGAAAGCCGGCACGAAAACGGACACGCTGCACGGCAATTACCTGGAATCTCGCACCTGCGACATCTACACGGGCCCCTGCTTCGCAAATTCCCAGGTCGGCCTGGGGGGCCACGAGGCCATTCTGGCGTGGAACGTCGAATCGGGGAGCTTTGCAGGGGCTGATCTCAGCGGGCTGAACGTGGTGATGGCCGTGCGGGCCAACGACACGCTGGGTTTCGACGGCGGACTGGACGTATCTCCCGACGTGATCAAGTCGGTGATTCTCGTCGATGAGCGGGCCGACGCCGCCCAGCACGATGCGCTGGTGGAACTGGCCAAGACGCGGGCCAGCCGGGTCGTGGGAGACGTGGTGCGCGTGGCTTCGGCGCCCATCAAGATCGACGTCGATCACGCCGAGGGGATCGCCCGGCTTGACGCCGGCAAAGAGGCCCGGCTGACCACCCGCAAGATCATGAAATGCGACTGTGTTTGCAGCAACGAGTCGGTCTTCTACCCGCCGCTGGCGCAAGTCGAGAAATCGTCGCCCGCCTTCACGGTGGACGGCGGCTTCCGGGGCCGCGGCTTGAAAGAGCAGTGGTCGAATCCCGGCACCCGCAGCGCCTTCGTCGCGAAGTTCGCGGAATGAAGGGCAGGCAGGCAATCCGCTCGCCATCTGGGTTCTTCCTTTAGCGGTCGGTCCATTTGACCGCAGGCGTAGCCCCGCGACCTATAATTCAAAACTACCCGCGCAACCTGCCCACCCCGCCTGGAGAACCTACCGACATGCAGAGGCTGAAAACCGCGATCGTGCTAGCGATCTCCGCGCCTTTGATGCTCTCTTCGCCACAACTCGCCCGCGCGGCTGACGACTACCGCGTCGAAGCCCTTAATGCCGCTCCGCCCGCTGGCGAATTTGCCCCGGCCGTCGCCGAGCAACTGTCGGCAAACGGCTTCAAGGTGGTCACGGGCCCGGGGCGCACGCTGTGCGAGGTGTGGCCCGCCAAATCGTGGCAGACGGCCGACGACTTCAAGCCGACCGGAGCGGTTAACTATCCGTTCGAGGTGGGCGAATTGCTGGGAGTGATTCGTTTCGCCCGCAGCGGAGGCGATTTCCGCGGCCAGAAGATCAAAAAAGGGGCCTACACGATCCGCTACGGGTTGCAGCCGCAGGACGGCAACCACGTTGGCACGTCCGACACCCGCGACTTCGTCGTCCTCGTTCCGGCCGCCGCCGATGCCGATCCCGCGCCGGTAGAAAAAGAAAAGCTGTTCAAGGAAAGCACCGGGGCCTCGGGCACCGCCCACCCGGCCATCTTGAGCCTGCTGCCGCCCCAAGCGGACGGCGACGATCTGCCTCGCATCGTCCAGCATGAATCGCGCGGGCTGTGGGCGGTCGATTTCGCCGGCAAGTCGGCCGGCGGCAAGCGGGTGGTGGTGGAGTTGGTCGTCGTCGGTCACTCGGGCGAATAGGGCCAAACCGGAAGGGCTTTATCTTTCGTGTCGCGCCGCCTTACACCTTGCCTGCTTGCCGCGTTCGTCGTGGCTCTCGTGCCGCCTTGCCCGGCAGCCGAACCGAAAGCCGAGAAGAGCTACACCACCGAGTCGCTCTCGGGCAAAGTGGTCTGGCTGTCGGAGGCGCTAAAGGATCGATTCGGGATCAAGACCGACGATGACGTGGCCCATGCGGTCGTGGCCCTGGAGACGTCGGAAGGCCAGCTTTATCCCCTTCTCAAAGACGCTCGTGGCCGCGGTTTCCACGCCGATGAGCGGCTGCGCGGGGTCGACATGGAGCTGCTTGTGCGGCGCTACCGGGGCTCGCCGATGGTGCAGGTGGTGCGCGTGTACACGCTCAAATCCGACGGCAAATATGAACTCGACTACTGGTGCGACGTCTGCTCGATCGCCATGTACGAGCTGAAGCCGTGCGAATGCTGCCAAGGGCCGATCCGGCTGCGCGAAAGGCTCGTCGAAAAGAGAAACACGGCCGGGGTAGCACCCGGGGAGAAGTCGCCCGAAAAGACGGGCGGCGTGTCGCCTGAGCGGAAAGTGCCTGAGCAGGAATAGGTCAACCGACCTGGTCGTCGCCGCCCATCCGCGGTTCGCTGGCGGAGACCCCCTCCATGCTTTCGCCGGCCGTCGGGGCGGGCATGGCCGACATCGGCTGGGCGGGCGGCTCGACGGGAGCCGGGCCGGGAGCCGGCGGCATGGGGGCGGGCTTTCGCGCGGGCGCCTTCTTCGCCTTCTTGACGGGCGATTTCTTCGCCAGACCCTTTTTGATCGGTCCCTTTTTGACCGGTGCCTTCTTCTTGGGAGCCGCTTTCTTGCGAGCCACCGCTTTCTTGGCGGCCTTCTTCGCGGGGGCCTTTTTGGCCGCCTTCGCCTTCTTGGCCGGCTTCTTTGTTGCCTTCTTGCTGCTCTTCGCGGGGGCCTTTTTGCTCGCCTTCTTCTTAACCTTAGCCATGAGTCTCTCCAAAGGAAGATACACCCCGGAACAAGCTGAGTGGCAGTCTAACGACGCTGCTCTCTACTTGCAACTTTTTTTGCGGATTTCTCGTCGAGAAAACTGCGAGTCGCTCAAAACGCGTTTCGGGTCCCGCTCCGGGAACCAGCGATGCGGCGGTTGAATCGCCCCTGGGGTACAATCGAATCGCTTCGTCGCGGGTCGACGGAGATGGCGAAACCGTGCCGGAGGCATGATATGCTGCTTCGCGAGTTCAAATGGAAGAAGGAAGTGCTGGAAGCAAGCGAGCCGGTGCTCGTCGATTTCTGGGCGAGTTGGTGCGGCCCTTGCCGCCAGATGGAGCCCACGCTCGAATCGCTCGCGCGCGACTTCAAAGTCTGCAAGGTCAACGTTGACGTGAACCAGCCGCTCGCGGCCAGGTACAAGATCTCGTCCATCCCGGCCTTGTTGATCTTCAAGGATGGCAAAGTCGCCGCCCAGCATGTCGGGGTGACGCCCGAGGCGACCCTGAGGGCGGAAATGACCGCTCTGAGCAAAGCATCCGGGGCGACCTGACGCGGAATTCAGACCGAAATACTGGCAAATATGTTCCTCAGAAACGTCGTAGTCTTCTCCCTGTTTGCAGCCTGCCAGTTGGGCAAGCCAGCCTTGGCCGCGGAGTCGGCTTACCGCATTGCCTCGTTTTCGGCCGACGTCACGATCCCCCTGGGCCACCGCTGCATGGGAATTCTGCCGACCAAGGCCCAGACCATCGACGATCCCCTGGAGGCAAATGGCTTTGCGCTGCTGGGACCCGACAAGCCGGTCGTGTTTCTGGCCCTGGACTGGTGCGAGGTGCGTAATGGCTCCTACGATCAGTGGCGCGACGCGCTGGCCGCCACGGCCGGTACGACCCGCGAGCGCGTGCTCGTTTGCGCCTTGCACCAGCATGATGCGCCGGTTGTCGACAAGGGGGCTCAGAACCTGCTGGATGAAGTTGGACTCAAGGGGGAGCTCTTCGACCCCGCGTTCCACACTCAGTGCATCGAGCGGGTTCAGCGCGCCTTGGCCGCGAGCCTCAAGTCGCCTCAAGCGGTGACGCACGTTGGCATCGGCCAGGCCAAGGTCGAAAAGGTGGCCTCCAGTCGACGCGTTGTCGCGGCCGACGGTCGCGTGAACTGGAATCGCTACAGCGCCTCGGGCGCCGACCGCTTTCTGAGCGAAGCCCCCGAGGGCGAGATCGACCCCTATCTCAAGACCATCAGCTTCTGGCAGAACGACACGCCGCTTGTGGCCCTCTCTGCCTACGCCACGCATCCGATGAGCTACTACGGCCGCGGAGGGGTCAGTGCCGATTTCGTCGGTCTGGCGCGCCGTCGCCGCGCCCGGGACGACGGGCGGGTGGCCCAGATCTATGTCAGCGGTTGCAGCGGCGACGTTACGGCCGGCAAGTACAACGACGGCACCCCGCTGATGCGCCAACTGCTCGCGGAGCGCATCTACCAGGCCATGAAGCGGGCCTGGGAGGGAACCGAGCGGTTCCCGTTGGAGCAAGCCGCCTTACGTTCGGCGCCTCTTGAGCTGCCCTTCCACGAGGGGCCGGAGTTTTCGCGAAGCGCTCTGGAGACGACGCTGCACGACGAGCAGGCCGCTGCCGGCCCGCGAATTCTGGCGGCGATGGGCCTGAGCAGCCTGGAGCGGATCGCGCGCGGACAGCCGATCGACCTGCCGTGCCTCGATCTGGGCCGGGTGAAGATCGTGCTGTTCCCCGGCGAGACGTTCGTCGGCTATCAGCTCATGGCCCAGCGGATGGCGCCAGGGTCTTTTGTGCTGTCGATCGGCTACGGCGAATGCTGGCCCGGCTATGTCCCCACGCGGGCCGCCTTCGACGATCAATTCAACCACGATTGGCGCTGGGCCGGAGCGGGCAGTGAAGAACGCATCCACGAGGCTTTAGAGAGGGTGCTGCATGAGAAGAAGTAGGCGCGTTGGCCGCAAACAACGTTCAGACGAGGTACGGCGGCGCCTTGCGGCCACCCTACTCCTCTTGCTTGGCTGGCCCGGTTTCTCGCCGGCCCAAGAGCCGGCGAAGAGGCTGCTGGCGATCGAAGATTTGTACCGGATGGATGCGATCCAGTCGGTCGTGGTCGCCCCCGACGAGCAGAGCGCGGTCGGCATCCGGCGATGGATTGATCCCCAGACGCTCGCCGAGCGGCTTTCGCTCTGGGCGATCGAGGATGAGTCGACCCGGCCGCTTGAGACGGGCGAGCCGGACGCCCGGTCTCCCGTCTTTTCGCCGGATGGCCGCTGGATCGCCGTCCGATCGGCCAGACCGCGACCAACGGGCTGGCGGCAAACGCCGGCCGTCCCTCTCCAATCGGAGCCCGCCACCGACATCTGGCTCATCTCGGGCGACGGCCGCCGCGGGCTGCCTCTGGCCGGACCGGAAAAGCCGTACGGCCGCGTCTTCAACGACCTGTTTTACGCGCGGGTAGCCTTTTCGCCCGACGGACGCCACCTGGCTTTCATCGCCGACGACGGCCGCGACCCGCGCACTCCCGAAGAGGTCGCAGCCGACGTTTACGTCGTGCGGCCCGATCAGGGCGAAGGATACACCGGATACGGCACCGCCCAAGTCTGGCTAGCGGAACTCGAACCGCAGCCCTCGGAACAAGCCGCGAGCAGCGTCCGCCGCTTGACCGACGACAACATCTGGTACGGCGACCTGCAATGGTCGCCCGACGGCCGCACGCTTTTCTGCCACGCCAATAAATCGGGCGACGTTGAGGCAGTGCGCTACAGCATCAACAAGAACTACGACATCTGGGCCATCGACGTCGCCAGCGGCCGGCAACGGCAGATAACCACGGGGCCTGGGCCTGAAGTGTCGCCTCGCGTCTCGCCCGACGGCACCAAACTGGTCTGCCTAAGCTCGCCCCGCAAGGGGCCGCACGCCGACATCTACAATCTGCTCGTAGTGTCGCTGGCCGGCGACGAGCGCGGAGCAAATCAGCACGTCGTCTACGACCATCACGCGTCGTCCGTCGAACCGCCGCATCCCGTTCCGGCCTTCCCCCTGCCAGACGAGTGTTGGGACGGCGGAGACGCCCTGTGGTACACGCATTTCAATCGCACCGAGACTAACACGGTGCGAGTCGACCTGGAAACGGCGCGGGGAACCGCGATCGGCGACCAGGCCGACGGCAGTCGGCTGGCCCGGCGATGGGCGGCCCGACGACGGCTATCGCCGCGCGCGGATCGATGGCTTGGAGATCGAGAGCTAGCCGAAGAGCGAGTTATCACATGGTCGAACGACGGCCTGCGGCTGGAGGGCACGATCACCGTTCCTTCGCAGGGCAACCGTCCCTTCCCGCTCGTCGTCTACCCGCACGGCGGACCGCACAGCCGAACCACGGCCGGCTTCAACTTTACGGCCCAGATTCTGGCGGCCAACGGCTACCTCGTTTTCCAGCCCAATTTTCGTGGCTCAGCGGGCTACGGCCGCGACTTCCTGGACGCCAACCGTCGGGATCTGGGGGGCGGCGATATGCGCGACATTCTCACGGGCATCGAAACACTCATCGCGCAGGGGCTGGCCGACGAGAAGCGGCAATTCGTCTACGGCATTAGCTACGGCGGTTTCATGACCTGCTGGCTCGTCGGCCACACGAAGCAGTTCGCCGCGGCCGCCGCACAAAACGCGGTGACCGACATGAACGTGATGTTCGGAACGAGCGACATCCAGAGTTGGACCCAGTGGGAGCTGGGAGGTCTTCCCTGGGAAATCGCCGAAGCGATGAGATTGCACAGCCCGATCAGCTACGTCGATCGGGTTTCGACGCCGACCCTCGTTCTCCACTCGCGCGACGACCGCCGCTGTCCTTTGCCGATGGGGCAGATGTACTACCAGTCGCTCGTCAGTCGCGGGGTGCCGACCGAAATGGTGATCTACCCGAACGAAGGCCACGGCATCCGGCAGCCGCGGCACCAGGCGGACGTACTGAGGCGCGTCCTGGCCTGGTTCGCGCTGCACGATCCGGTTAATAAGCGTTGATGTAGGCGTTCGGCGCGCGCCGGGCCTGCATCGGGGCCGGCAAAATCTCGTAAGGCTCGACGTAAGCGGGATACTCCGACCGATCGACCGGATATTCCGATGGGTACGTCGCACGCGGTGCAGGACCTCCGACAAACTGGCCCGGGGCAGAAGCGAGCACCGCCTGCAACTGGTCGTTTCGGCCGTTGCGATCGATATCGAGCCGGACGGCTTCGCCCGGAACATGGCGAGCGACCATCCGCGTCACGTCTTGCGACGAGTAGATCTCTCGACCGTCGAGCGCCAGCAGGACGTCACCCGGCCTGATGCCTGCTTCGTCGGCCGGGCTGTTCGGCCGGATGCCGGAGACCCGCACCACGCCGTCGGGCGTTTCGCTCATGGTGATTCCCAGATAGGCGCGTTGGCCGCGCGACCCGTCGAACCCGCCGTTGTAGGCGGGACCAGCATAATATCCGCCGTAGCGCGGTCCGGCGAAACCTCCATTGGCCGGCCCGCCGTAGTTGCCATAATAACCGGGGCCGCCGCCGTAATAGGGGGAACCGCGATAATAGCCTCCTGTGCCATAGGCGGGACCATAAAAGCCTCCCGGCCCATAGTAGTATCCGCGGTTGCCGAAATCGCCGAACGTGCGGGCGCTGGCGCGGCCCGCCTGGCGTGCCGCGCGGGCTTCTATCCGCCCCTCTTGCCGGATGGTTTGGCCGCGTGCAGTCTGGTCGGCGAGCGGCGTCAGACAGGCCACGATGGCTATGGCGGTCAGCGAGAGTTTCTTTAGCATGCTTCTCCCTCCTAAGCTCTTACGAGACGATCGCCCCTAGTCTGTAGGCTGCCCTCACTCGAGGCGTGCAGAGAGCATGCCCGAGCGGCCTTGAAATTAGGGGGAGAAGGTGACTGCCAGCTTCGCCCGCAGACTACGGAACCGCGGAGGGGGGTAATTGATGTCCCAGCTTCTCTCGCTTGGTCGCCAGATAGCGGGCGTTGTGCTCGTTCACCGGCGCGACGATCGGCACCTGATCGACCACCTCCAGATCAAAGCCGTCGTAGATGAAGGCGTCGGTCTTCTTGGGGTTGTTGGTCAACAAGCGCACGCGGCTCAACCCCAAGTCTTTGAGAATCTGAATTCCGACGCCGTAGTCACGCATGTCGGCCTTGAAACCTAGCGCCTGGTTGGCCTCGACCGTGTCGAGCCCCTTGTCCTGCAACCGGTAGGCCTTGATCTTTTGCGCCAGCCCGATGCCGCGTCCCTCCTGCGGCAGGTAAATCAACACCCCATTCCCTTCCTGGCTGATCATCTCCAGGGCCATGTGAAGTTGGTCGCCGCAGTCGCAGCGCAGAGAGTTGAGCAGGTCGCCGGTCAGGCAAGAGGAGTGCAGTCGCACCAGCGGGGCCGCCACGGCCGTCGGCGTGCCGAAAACGACGGCGAACGGCTCCTGCGCCTCGTATTTGACACCGTAGTAGATGAACGTGGCCTGGCCGTAGCGATTGGGGAACTGGCATTCCTCCTGCCGGTAAACGAGCTTCTCCCGCGCGCGACGGTAGCGGATCAGGTCCTCGATGGTAATGATCTCCAGCCGATGCTGCCGGGCCAGCTCGATCAGGCAGTCGCGATCGGCCCGGTCGCCGCTGTCGTCGAGGATTTCGCACAGCACGCCGGCCGGATAAAGCTCGGCGAGTCTCGCTAGGTCGATGGCCGCCTCGGTGTGTCCGGCGCGGCGGAGCACGCCTCCTTCCTTGGCCATGATCGGATACATGTGTCCGGGCCGCACAAAGTCGGTTGGCTGGCTGTCGGGGTCGATCAGAGCCCGGATGGTGGTTGCCTTCTCCTGCGCGGTGATGCCCGTGCGGGCGCTCTTGTGGTCTACGGCCACCGTGAAGGCCGTGCGAAGGGGGGCCGTGTTCTGGTCGACCATCGGCGCCAACTTGAGCCGTTCGCAGACCTCGGGCAGCACCGGCACGCAGACCTGCCCCCGGCCGTACTTGAGCATGAAGTTGACGGCGGACGGCGTGACCTTCTCCGCCGCGCAGATAAAATCCCCCTCGTTCTCGCGGTCCTCGGCGTCGGCCACGATCACGATTTCGCCTCGCGCAAACGCCGCGATCGCCGCTTCGATGGTGGAAAATGGGGGCCTGGTCAAGTGAGCGATCCGCTAACGAGGGAGGTCAAGGGGAGGGGGCGCGGCAGCAACACACGTCTCCGAGTTTGGCCGCCGCCTTGGTATGATTATAGGGTTGACGAGTCGCCTTGCCAGGGAGGACCGCATGTACCGAAGCCGCAAGGGCAAACAAACCAAAGAGTTATGCCGGTTTGTCCTGCGCGCGGCGCTCGTCTTTCTGGCCGCACTGTCTGGCGGGCGAGTTTGCGCCGACGACCCGCCTGTTGCAGACGCCCCGGCAGTTTCCGAGGCGCCGGCCGTCGAGGTCCGCTCGTCGGTCGTCTACTGGGAAGCCGACGACACGTCCCTCACGGCGGACATCTATCTCCCCGCTGAGCCGGGCCAATATCCGGGGGTGCTGTTGGTCCACGGGGGCGCGTGGCTGGCGGGAAGCAAGGGGCGGATGCGGCACATCGCCAGGGCGCTGGCCGAGCGAGGCTACGTGGCCGTGTCGATCAACTACCGGTTGGCTCCGAAGCACAAGTTTCCGGCCCAACTCGACGACTGCCGGACGGCCGTCTGCTGGATGCGCGACAACGCCGCCGACTTGAAGCTCGACCCGGCGCGCGTCGGCGGCTTTGGCTACTCGGCCGGCGCGCACCTGGTGACGCTGATGTCGCTCACGGCCGCCCAGGTTTGCCAGTCGGACGCGGCTTCCGACGCTGACCGGACGGCCTGGGAGAAATGCCGGCTGCAGGCGGTGGTGGCGGGCGGCACGCCGTGCGACTTTCGCGCCCTGCCCCCCGACAACCGCTACCTGGCCTTCTGGCTGGGCGGCACGCGAGCCGAAAAGGAGGAACTCTACCGCCAGGCTTCGCCCATGGCCTTCGTCACGGCCGCGGCGCCCCCCGTGTTTCTCTACCACGGCGAAAAGGACCTGCTCGTCCTGCCTCACGGTCCCAAAGCTCTCAAGCAGGCGCTCGACGACGCGGGCGTGGTCACCGAGTTGGTCACCCTGCCTGACGACGGCCACATCGGGACGTTCATGCACCCGGAGACCCTATCGAAGGCATATGCCTTCCTCGACGGCCATCTCCGCTCGCCCTCCCCGACCCGCCAGGCGGCCAAGCCGCTTCCCGCGGACGCCGGATCACGCTGATGTTGCTGGAGCGAGAAGAATACGTCGAGCAGGCCTATTTTTTTCAGGTGCTGCGGGAGCGTCAGCAGCAGAACCTGTCGACGCAGGACCTGCTTGCGCTGATCCGCGAAGAACTGCTCACGACCACCAAACTGCCCCTGGCGGTCGACTTTTTGCGCACCGAACTGCGCCACAGCGGCACCTTCGCGCCCGCCATGGCCAGGCTCAAGCACTACTTCACCCCCTTTCAGACGTTCGTCATCGCCGAAGCCGAGCGCGAGCGGGGCCGTTTCGACCTGGGAATTGCCCTGGAGATTCTGGAGCGTGAGGCTCGCTACCGGACGGAAGGGGCGACGCGGCAGGGCATTTTTCTGTACCAGTTCGAATGCCTGTCGCGCAACCGGCTCGGCTACGACAAGGGGCTCGAAGCGGTGGCCGGCGACCCTATGTTCGACGACGCCTGGCGGGAGTGGATCAACACGGTTCGCCGGCAAGTGGGACTGGTTGACGTGGCCGATATGATCTATGTGCGCAGCGTGCACTACGTGAATGTCCGCCAGCGGCAAGGGCTCGACTTGCAGGGACCTCAGAAGCCGGTGTTGTTCGGCGAAAAAGAGGGGAAAATCGCCCTGGCCAACCGCCGGCGAGAACCGCTGTTGCTCTTTGCGGCGCTGGAGCGGCATCTGAACTATCCGCAGGTGCCGCGTCCCAAGCGGATCGACGAAAGCCGGCTGGTGTTGCCCAACCTGATGCGCCGCGTGGAGCGGCTCGAGATGCGGCTCAAGCTGCTGGAGGAAGAGGGAAAAGGGGGCATCGACCTGACAAAGTTTTATGGCAAGTCGGTGCGTCCACCCGAGGCGGATGGGACGTGATTCGATTTCACGTTTCGCCGCGATACGATAACGAAGCGAACCAAACCCGGACGGAATCCGTCCCTCAAAGATCATCATGGCGGCCAAGGCCAAGAAACCCGATCGCGAGCACGACAACGAACGTGTCGTCGCGCAAAATCGCCGTGCTCGGCACGAGTACGAGGTGCTCGAGACGCTGGAGTGCGGTATTGCGCTGGTGGGAAGCGAGGTGAAGAGTCTGCGTACCGGCAAGCTTTCTCTGGAAGAGGCCTATGGCCGCGTGAAGGAGGGGGAGGTGTGGCTGGTCGGTTGCGATATTCCGGAATACAAGCAGGCCAACCGGTTCAACCACGACCCGCGTCGTCCGCGAAAGCTGCTCATGCACCGCCGCGAAATCCGCAAATTCGCCAATCGCGCTTACGAACAAGGCCTCACGCTGGTGCCGCTGAAGCTGTACTTCAAGGAGGGCCGGGCCAAGATCCTGATGGGCTTATGCCGAGGCCGCAAGCTGCACGACAAACGCGAGAAGATCAAGAAGGCGAATGTTCAGCGCGACATCGCCCGCGCCATGCGGCGGGGGTGAGCGTGCCCGGAATTCGAGCCCTCGATGGCCGCCCATAAAACTCACTCCGCCCAAACGACCGAGCTCACAGACGGCGGGATCATTCTCTTCCAGGATGGTTTCATCCCGCCCGACGTAGCTGACCGTTATTTCGCCGAGTTGCGAGATACCGCACCCTGGGAGCAGAAGAAAGCGCCGTTCGGCCACATGCAACCCCGGCTGACCGCGTCTTACGGCGAGGAAGGCGTGACCTATTTCTACTCCGGCACGGAAAACAAGGCTCTGCCTTGGACGCCGATGTTGCTCGAGATCAAGGCCAAGATCGAAGCGGTCAAGGGCCGGTACAACTACTGCCTCCTGAACCGTTACCGCTCCGGCGCCGACAGCGTAGGGATGCACGCCGACAACGAGCCGGGCGAGGGGAGCATCATCGGTTCGCTATCGCTGGGAGCGACCCGGACGTTTCGCATCCGCCACAACAAAACGAAAGAGGCTCGCACGTTCAAGTTGAGCCACGGCACGCTGCTCATCATGGCCGGAACGATGCAGCAGTTCTGGAAACATGAAGTGCCGAAGACACAGGCGGACGTCGGCGAACGGATCAATCTGACGTTTCGGTGGATCGAGAGTTAGGCAGTGATGTCGCCCTTCCTAGGGTCGACGATGACGAACAGTTCCCTTGGATCGACCCGCGGCATGTCGAATCGGTTGAGCGAGCGTAGAAGGAATCATCGTCGTGGGACGCGAGGTCTCTGGTAGGTGAACGTCGAGTTTCATGCCGGTTCTGTGGCCCCTGGCCTCGCGGGTCAGCTCAGAGCTTCACCGCCAGGATAGCATCGAGGTGCGTCGGCGTTGTCCGCCCTTGCACTTCGCTGAAGCCCGCGGTCTTGAGCAACGTCTCGTATTGGACCAGCGTCCGCTCCTTGCCCTCAGTACAGACCAGCATGTTCAGATTCTGCATCTGTGCCCAACGTGGTCCTTTCCGGTCGTCGAGCAACAGCTTCTCGGCGAGCAGTACGGCACCATTCGTCGGCAGCCGCTCGTGCAACCTCGACAATAGCTTCACGATCTTCTCTTCGCTCCAGTCATGAACGATGCGGCCGAGAGCAAAGAGGTCGGCCTCGGGGAGCGGATCGAAGAAGAAATCGCCGGGGTGGATCTCGATTCGATCGGCCTCCGAAGACGCTCCGACAATCTCGCTGGCCAGCTCGACGGCGTCGGCAAGATCGAACACCACTGCCCGAAGATCGGGATACCGTTGGCAGGCAGCGATGGCAAGGTGGCCGGTCGCGCCGCCCAAATCGACGAACCGCCGAAAACGGCCGAGATCGAATGCCGCCACAACGTGCGGCGAGCTTAAGAGACCGAAGCCGTGCATGCCGATCAAGAACTCTCGCTTGGCCTCTTCGGTCTTGAAAAAGTGCGAGAAGATCGGGCCGTCCCAACCGAAGGTCTGCTGCCAGCGATGGGTGCCTTCACGCACGGCATCTTCCAGGTTCGCCCACAGCTTCCATGTGATTTCGTTGCTGTAGTTAATGTAGCCGGTCAGCCGTTGTGGGCTGCCGCTGGTCAGGTAGGCCCTGGCGGCGGGCGCGTTCTCGTAACGCTCTCCATGTCGCAGAAGGAGTTGCAACCCCACACAGGCGTCGAGGAGGCGCTCCAGAGCATCCGGGTTCAATTTCAGTCCGTCGGCGAGATTGGCCAACGATTTTGGGCCTGCCGCCAGAGCGTCGAAAATGCCCAGCGACACGGCGGCAAACATCGTCTTCGAGCGGCGGAACGCCTCGATGAGATCGAGGACACCGGAGGGGTCGGGTGAGGTCACGGTTGAGTTGCCTTCACCGGCTCGTCCCACTCGCACACGAAATAGGCCGTGTGCTGGTGCGACTTATCGGGCTGATCGCTCCACTGGGATTGGGGCAAGTACAGGAGCACATAGTGCTCAGAATCCTCCTTGTTGTTCGGCTGTCCCGGCCCCCAGACGTCGAAATCCATGGCCGTGCCGTCGATCCAGCGCCAATCGCCCTCCTTCTGCTCGTCGGTCGCGCCGAGCCACACGCCTTCGTTGACCACCTGGGGAATTCCCGTCTTGGCCAGTTCGGCGATAAACACGTGCTCCTCCGTACTGGTAACGATGGGCAGATGTCCGCCCATTTCTTCGCAGCGCGCCTTGGCCTGATGCCAGGTCACGACATCGGCGAAGAACTTGTAGGCGTGGCCTTGGAATTCGGTGGCATCGCTGGGGGGCATCTTGCGCGACGTGACTGTTTGTACTGTAGCGGCTCCAGTCGGCAACCGCTTGAGGCGAAAGTTCCGATACTCGCTACGACCCGTGTGAGGATACAAGCATACTTGCCCCGATGACCTGGCGAGTCCGGCATGTTTTGGATCGACCCTGCGCATGAGCGAGCGGGTTGTGTCTGTCACAAGCGTGCCGTTCAATTCAACGCGAACTTCGTCTCCCGAAGAGCGGACCCTCATCTGGTTCCATTGCGGCCACCGTTTGAAATGCCCCGGCTTGGCCGCAGCGAGTGCGAAAACCGACGCGCACCTCTGGACGTCAAGTAGGCTTGGATACCCCTCGTCATCGATCATTTGGATTTCGAGTCCGTTGAAGGCCGGATCGCCGCTCCCGGAATAGCAGATCCCCAGACCGCTGTTGCCACCGTTGGCCAGCCTGAATTCCACTTCGATCTCGACGTCCTGATAGTCGCCCGGTGCGCTGACCCATCCGCCCCTTCCCTCATTGACCAGCACGCCGTTTTCAACCTTCAGCAGATTGACGTCTCCCGTCCAGCCATCGAGCGATTTGCCATCGAACAGGGCGATCCAACCGGCCGCGGCCAATTGGGCGTTCGGGGTCTCGACTTTCGGGACCTCCACCTTCGGGGCCTCAACGACCGGGGTACTCTTGATCTGAGTTAGCGAGGGCTTGTCGTCCAAAGGCACGAGGGTCGCCGTGATCGACTGCTCGCCTCCCGACTCCATCGAAAAGTCTTGCGTGAAGAACCTAAACCCGGCCTTCTCGACCCTCAGGCGATGCTGGCCGGGGTCGATGGAAATGGTGATCGGTTGCCCGTCTCCCTTGCGTGTGATCTCGACCTTCCCCTCTTCGCTCAGCACCTGAACGTCCGCATCCGGCTCGTTCACGCGCACAACCAACGTGCCGTCTTTGGTCCTGAGACTCACGACGAGCCCGGCCAGCACGATAAGCACGCCGAGCAGGCCCCCGCCAATCAACACCGCCCCTTTGTTTCTGCTGAACAGGTTTCGCGGACGCCGTGGGGTCTGCCGCAGCAAGGTGGTCTTTTGCGTGATGGTCGGGGCAGCGTCCGAAACCGAGTTGAAGAAGTCGGTCAGCCCCCGGTCGGCAGACACCGGCGGGGGCGGGGCCACCGAGGTCGAACCGCTACACTTTTCCAGATCGGCAATCACGGCGTTCATCGTCTGATAACGGTCCTCCACGTTCTTGGCCATCATCTTGCGGAAGGCCGCCTCAACCGGCTCCGGCACATCGGGACGGACTGATCGTAAGCTGGGAATCGGATTGCTGCGGTGGGCAAGAAGCTTGGCCATCAGGGTGTCACCACCGTACACGGATCTAGCGGTCAACAAATAATAAAGGGAACAACCAAGACTGTAGATGTCGGCCCGCGCGTCGGCGTGTTTCGTGCTGAGGGCCTGTTCCGGAGCCATGTAATCAACGGTTCCCATCACGGTTCCGGTGCCCGTAAGTTCGGCCTGAGTCGAGACGTCGCCCGACGATTCGATGCGGGCCAACCCCATGTCGAGAATCTTGATCGTGCCCTCGGTATCGACGAGCAGATTGGCTGGCTTGATGTCTCGGTGGACGATCCCCTTTTGGTGAGCGAACGCCAGACCCCTCGCCGCCTGCAGCGTGAAGTTGACCGCTTGCTCGACCGACACCGGCCCCTTCTGCTTCACCAGGGCCGCCAGGTCCTTGCCGTCGACGTACTCCATCACCAGAAAATGAACGCCGTTTGCTTCGTCGGCGTCGTCGGCGGCCACGATGTTGGGATGGCGCAGCTTGGCGGCCGCCTCGACCTCGCGCTGAAAACGAGCCAGGGCCGCGGCGTCTTTGGTCAACGAGGCGGGCAGCGTCTTGACCGCCACCACCCGCCTCATGCGGCGATGCTCGGCCTTGAACACCTGGCCCATGCCGCCCGCCCCGATCTTGTCGAGGACGACGTAGTTGCCCAACACAAGCGACTTGGTCCGGCCCGCGGCCACCTGCTGGGCCTGGAATTTCGTCAGCAGGTTCTGCTTGTAAAGCTCCCGCAGCAGAGTTTCGCCGTCTTGCGGCCGGGCCTTGGGCGGGACAAACTTCGCCAGCTTTCCCTCGACCACGATGCCGGAGTCGGTGAGCTGCTTGACGACGGTTTCCACGGCCAGGGGCATAAACAGCGATTATAGCCGGCGGCGAAATGGAGAACATACGGCGAAATGCGGCGTTTTTCTCGAAACTTCCCGCTGACTCATTTGTGGCTTTCAAACGCGTCGCTGATCAATCTCGGCAGCACTTCGGCGGCCGTTCCCTCTAACCAGCAGCCCTCGCCAGGCTCAGGATCGACGACGATCACCGTCGCGCCGGCCTCGGCGGCATCCATTGGCAACATCGCCGCGGGATAGACGGCCCCTGATGTTCCCACGGACAACAACACGTCGCATTCACGAACCGCCCGACAGGCCTTAGTCCAGGCCGGTTCGGCCATCGCGTCGCCGAACAGGACCAGGTTCGGGCGATGCCGGCCTCGCCAGTCCAGCGGATAATGTCGCCTCAGTTGCCGAACGAACGTGAAGAGCGAGATCTCTTTCGAGGTATAGCCGCGCAGCGCGTCGGCGATTCGCAGGAGGTCGGTTCGCTCAAACCGTTCAACCAACTCACCGGTTGAAACGTCGACGATCTCCAACAGCGAGCCGTGAATCTCCAGCACGTTCTGCGAACCGGCCAACTGGTGGAGGCCGTCGATGTTTTGCGTCACGACGGTCGTCCCGACGCGACGATCGAGTTGAGCCAGCGCCAGATGGCCGGTGTTTGGTTCCGCTTTGGCGATGGGCTCGACGACGTTCAGGACGAATTCGGCGGCTGAACGCAGGTCGGTGAGGGCCGTGCTTAACAGGCCTCCCCAAGTTGCAAAACGCTCTGGCGGGAATCGCTGCCAGAAACCGTCGGCGGCCCGAAACGTCGGAATTCCGCTATCCGCCGAGACGCCCGCGCCGGTAAAGACGACCACCGTCTTTGCTTTGCGGAGCGCCAAGACGGCCGTGATCCAGTTGTCCGTGTCCATGAGACGCCGCGGTCGATCTTGGCCCATTCGGCAAGCTCGAATCGCCCGCTGCCATTCAGCATTTCCGGCCGCCTGGAGGGATAGCGGCGGCCGACCGTGTTACTTCAGGCATTCTATAAAGGCGACCGGCGGAAAGTCCATGAAACTCGACCAGAAGTCCCCGTCGTTAGGCATCGCGCCATCGGGCGAGAGCCTGGGAGCGTGCCAGCGAACTTCTCGAAATCCGGCCTGGCGGAAAGCTTCCTCATGAGCCGCGACGTTCAAGTAGTAGTTCTCGATCTCGAACGTTCCATCGCTCAGATAGAACGTCCATTTGATCGGCGCGCCCTCTTGCCAGCCTCCCGGCACGCTCGTTTCAAATCCATACCTGCGGTAGTCGGGCGCCTTTGGGAACGCGATCGCCGGATTAGAATTGACGGTGACGAACCGCCCGCCGGGTTTCAGCGAGCGGGCGATCCCGTGGCACATGGCCCCAAGCTCGTCGCGAGTGCTTGCATAGTTGAGCAGATAGGCGGCCACCACCAGATCGAATTCGTCGCTGGCGGGCAGCTCGCGCGCGTCGGCGACCAGGTATTCGATTCCGAGTTGATGCTCGCGCTCCTGCTTTCGCGCCAACTCGATCATCCCTTGGGAGAGATCGACTCCTTTCACTCGTCTCGCCCCTCGTTTGCGGAGCATGCGAGAGTAAAAGCCCTCTCCGCATGCCACATCCAGCACCGCCAATCCCTGTGGATCGCCGATCAACTCATTGAGAGTGAAACACTCAACGAAAGTTCGCCAGGGCTGCTCTTTGGATCGCTTGTATTGCTCGGCGATGGGGTCGTAGTTGGTCGTCATCGGAAGTTTTGTGCGGCCGGGCCGCGAGCGAACGTGCGTAGATACCAGGCGTGACAGAAGGTCACTAATAGACCATAGCTCACGGGCCGGTCGTAGACTGAGGGTCGGCGCCTGTGTAGGGTGGGACTCGCGTCGCTCGTCCAACCCTACGATCTTTGTTCTGCCCCACGATTGCGCCACGAGGAGCTGCTTTGAGATACACGACTAAGACACTCTTGCGCGCCGCCGTCGTTGTTTGCGCAATCGCCGCACTACTCACACCCGCCTCGGCACAATCGACTTCCGAAAAACGCCCCAACGTCGTGCTGATCGTGGTCGACGACCTGGGTTGGGCCGATTTGCGTTGTTACGGCAGCTCGTTTCATCGCACGCCCCGCCTCGACCAGTTCGCCCAGGGCGGCAGACGATTCACGCAGGCCTATGCGGCCTGCCCCGTCTGTTCCCCGACGCGCGCCGCGCTGATGACCGGAAAGCACCCGGCACGCTTACACCTCACGGACTGGCTGCCCGGCCGTCCCGATATGCCGACCCAGCGTCTCTTGCGGCCCGAGTTTCGCCAACAGTTGCCGCTGGACGAAGTGACGATCGCCGAGGTGCTGCGCGACGCCGGCTACGCGACCGCGAGTATCGGCAAATGGCATCTCGGCGGCGAGGGGTTTGAGCCGACGCGGCTGGGTTTCGACCTGAACGTCGCGGGGGACGACCGCGGCTCACCCGCCAGTTACTTCGCCCCGTTCGTCCGCGCCGACCGCGTCGTGCCAGGCCTTGCTGACGCGCCGCGAGGGGAGTATCTCACCGACCGACTGACCGACGAAGCGGTCAGATTCATCGACGATCACCGCGCCGGTCCGTTCTTCCTCTACCTGCCACACTTCGCCGTCCATATTCCGCTGGCGGCAAAAGCCGAGTTGCAGGCCGGCTACCAGGCCTGGGACGGAACGCCACACGGCCGGCAGGAGAACCCGATTTACGCGGCCATGCTGGAAAGCGTCGATCAAAGCGTGGGGCGCATCCTCGACAAGCTGCGGGAGCACGACCTTGAAGAGCGCACCGTCGTCATGTTCACCAGCGACAACGGCGGGCTGGCGACGCGTGAAGGACCCAACACGCCGGCGACCAACAACTCGCCCCTGCGCGAGGGTAAGGGATGGTTGTACGAAGGGGGAATTCGCGTGCCCCTGATTGTCTCGTGGCCGGGGCGAATCGAGGCGGGCGTGGAAGACGGGCTCGTTTCCAGCGCCGACGTGCCGGTGACCGCTCTGTCTCTTTGCGGGTACAAGTTTCCCCAGCTCGTGGACGGCTCAGACCTGGCGCCGCTGCTGGTCGAGCGAAAGCCCCTCGCGTCCCGGCCGCTCTACTGGCACTACCCTCATTACGCCAACCAGGGCAGCCGGCCGGGCGCGGCGGTGCGCGACGGCGACTGGAAGTTGATCGAATTCTACGACACGGGGAGGCGAGAGCTCTTTAATGTGGCCGAAGACGTGGGGGAGTCAAGAAACCTGGCTGACGAGCAGCCGGAGCGGGTTGCCGGGCTTGCCGCCAGGCTGGCGAGCTGGCGTGAAGCGGTCGACGCGCAGATGCCCAAGCCCAACCCCGACTACACGCCGAACCCAGCCGACAAGGAGGGCACGATCTTGCTGGCGGCAAGCACGGCCGACGTGCACGGCGTGATGCTGCGCTACGAGCCGCTGCCGCACAAAAACACGCTCGGCTACTGGGTGCGCGTCGACGACTGGGCCGACTGGGAGTTTGACGTTCGCCAGCCGACCGAGTTTCGCGTTGAGGCGCTGACTGGTTGCGGCCAGGGGAGCGGAGGAAGCCGGGTCGAATTCCGGGCCGCCGACCAAACGCTCGAATTCGTTGTGCCCGAGACGGGCGGTTTTCAGCAGTTCGTCCCGCAACAAATCGGACGGCTCGCGTTCGATCGAGCCGGCCGCCACCGGCTGGAGGTGCGCGCCACGTCGAAACCCGGCCCCGCCGTGATGGACCTGCGCGAGATCAGGCTGGTGCCCGTGCAGTAGTCGGTAGGGTGAGACGAGCGACGCGAATCCCACCCTACCAATTAGCTCCAAAAAAACCGGCCCTGGCATTTTCCTTGCACCCAGGAGAAGCCTTTGCAGGCGAACAACGATTTCTTTGAGGTGGGCCATGGTTGAAGAACGCGTTTATGTTGAGCGAGGACCGAGCGCAGTCGGCGTGCTCCTGGGTCTGATTGTCGTGGTGGCCGTCGTTCTGGCGGTGCTGTGGGGCACCGGCGCGATGACCGTCGGACGCGACCCCCAGAACCGATTCCAGATCACGTTTGACGCCAGACAGGCCGAACATGCGGGTGACGGAATGCTCGACAAGACGGGCAAGGCACTGGAACACGCCGGCGAAAAGCTTGAACGGCAGGCGCACAAACCGAACGCGCCTGAGCCAGTTCAGAGGTAGCGAGAACGGGCTGGCGCGCTTTATTGAGCGGACGAGTGGCTGCCGAAGTTCGACGCCCCGATGTTAATGTCGTCGGGCAGCGGCCGTGCGGCAACGTGGTACCCCATGCCGTAGAGCAACTCCTTGACACGGGCATATTCCGCGAAGCTGTCGCCGTAGGTCCACAGAGTCACGGTACACTGCCTGGGCGGACATTCGGACAGTTTGGCGCGAAACCGCGATGTGGGCTCCAACGCATCGTCGACTTTTTCGCCCAGTTCCTTCGAGACGGGAATCAGCTCGAAGGAAAAGGCGAGTGGAACGGTGCCTGCTTCTGCCGCGTCGTCCAGTCGTTCGAGCACGTAGCGGGCCTCGAAACCTTGACGCGGACCGACCATGTCCGACATTTCACTCATCGTTCGCAACCGCTCGATTTTCGACTTCGCGTCGATCTCGCACAGTTCTTTCATCTCCATGAGGGGCGCCCAGGCAAGGCGACCGTTGCGGAGCTGAAAATGGACCTCTTGGCCGTAGACGGTGCGGCTGATCGGCGTCGGGTAGCTGTTGATCTTGATCGGCGTCCGCTTCTTCGGCTTCTCGACGTCGGCTTTCGCGTTTTCTAGCTTCTTCAGATCCGATTCGGCGGCCTCCAGCGCCCGGCGAATCTCAAACGCCGTCTGGTTCTCTGTGCTGAGCGACTTCTTGGCCTCGTCGAGCTCGCGCTCGTGTTCGGCCAGAAGATAGGCGAGCGTGCCCCGTTCCTGGTACTTGGCCTGCGCCGAGAGCGTCACCTCCTGCACCAGCCCTTCGAGACGCAGCATGTCTTGCTCGATGCCCTCCGCCTCCTCGCTGAGCTGGCCTACGGCCTTCTTGGCGTCGGCGTCTTCCGTCGGCAAATCGACCGGCGAATTCTTGGCGCGGATGCCGACGACCATCACCAAGACGATGAGAATGCCGACCGTGTTCGTCACGACGTCCAGAAAGGAGTCGCTGCCAATCGCTTCAGTCTCTTGTCGGATTCTGCGCGCCATAGGATGACAGTTGACGGCTCAACCAAGGAGAGACAGGGTCCTGTTGACTCTTGTTCTCGGCAGGGCTTGCATCGCTTAACGCATCCTTCCCGTTGCCCGAGGATCAACGAGCACGCGAGCACGTGGCCTGCCGTGAATGTCGAAGCCGCTGTTGGCGAGCAGGGCCTGCAGTTCGCGGTAGCGGCGCTCGCCGCCCGGTTCGACTTCCATGAAGAGCGTCGGTCGCCAATACATGTTTCGGCCGGCCGTTCCCCAGGATTCGATACGGTCCCAGACGGTGCTCACGAGGTCTTCGAGCGATTCGGAGGTTTTCGACTTGAGCGGAATAACGCGCATTCCTTGCTTGCCTCGCCCCTCGGGCAAGAGGGTCAAGTGATCCGCGTCGCAAACCATGTGGATCGGTCTCTGGATGGGCACGTTCGTCGTGCTGGCGTCGGGGTTGGCCCAGTTCTTCTCGCGTTGGTGCTTGTGGTCTTTCGACGACGCTTGAGCATCTTGCTGTCCGAAGTTGAGGTTGCTCATCGGCGACGGCATGCCGCCCTGCATCGACTGCATCGAGGAGGAACTGCCGCCCCCCATCGCGGACGACGGCTGCCCCGACATCATGGACGACTGCCCCGATCCGCCCGACGCATTCTGCTTCGCAAGATGCTGGGCGGTCGCATTCGCGCTCGAACCCGCGCCGTTGCCCAGGCGAGCCAAGCTCCCTCGGCTACCCGACTGCGCCGCGCCCCCAGCCGTAGCGGCTGACGAGCCGGAGTCGGATTGTCCGCCGACGTTGCCGTTCGGGCTCGATGACCCGCCGGCGCTATCGCCGGTCGCGGTGCCGTTATCGACCACCCGGGCGCCGGCCAGGCCGTTGGGGCTGGCGGCGATATTGGGACCACCGGCCGTCGCGTCGCCCTGGCTATCCGTTCCATTCAGATCGGAAGTGCCGGAGCCGGTCGGTCCGGACGAACCTCGTGAGTTGCCCGTGCCGGTCGCACGCGCGAGGCGGTTTCCGGGCACGCCAATTCCAGGCGCCGGCTGCCCAGCGCTCTGCCGCGTGTTGCCACTTCCGCCTGGTGGTGTGGGCCCCAACAACGCCTCGCCGGACCCCGCTGCGCTAGCGACCTGTCCACCCGGCCCCATTCCGCCGGGGACTTTGCCGTTGGCCAAGGTACCGGTGGGTCTTGTCCCGTTCGCCCCCATCCCGCCAATCTGTTCCGCGCCCGGTTGAGTCCCTCCCGTCCCATCGCCCGGTTGAGTCCCGTCACCTCCTTGCCCCGCCAGATCCGTGCCCGTCCCTCCCCCTTGTCCCAAGCCGGTGCCACCGCCGCCGGAGCGCGAACCGAACCCCTTTGCACCGCCTCCAAGCGGACCTCCCATCGCCAGCGTGTCTCCTGCGGGCGACCCGCCCGTGCCCGACGCCAAGCCGTTGGGCACGCCTGGCCCGCTTCCCGCGCCGCGCGAGCCGGATTGAGCCAATCCAATCCCGGGCTCGCCTACTGTTTCGCCCGGTTGCTGACCGTAACCTTCTCCGTCTCCCGACTGTCGACCTGATCCGGTCCGCCCACGCTGGCCGCCGGGGCTGCCGGCTGTGCCGAAGCCTGGTCCGCTGCCAGCCTGCCCTCTGCCAGGCGTTGTCCCGGCATAACGTCCGCCGCCCGCAGCCTGCACACCCGGCGTCCCCTCGCCCAGTCCACCAGTGCCCAGCCCGCCGCTGCCGGCTCCTGGCCCTCCCCTGCCGTTGCCCTTTCCTGCCCCCACCAGCGCGCTCGCGTAGGGGTTGTCGTCACCATCGATGCTGTGCACGGGCCCGTCGCCCATCTTCTGCGGCGAAGTAGCGACCAAACGCTGCGGCGTGCCGCCGAACTGCGGCCCACCCATACCACCGCCGCCCGGACCACGGCCGAAGCCGTCTCCGCCGGCGCCTCCGCGGCGCGATCCCAGTGCGGGACGTCCTCGACCTCGGCGACCGCTGCCTCCGGATGAACCCTCGACTTGCACGATCCCTCCGCGTTGCGACGCGCGAAATACGGCGTGGCCGTTTGAGTGGGACAGCCGCGGTGCGACTTTTGCGAGCATCTCCTGCCTGGCTTTGGCTTCGGCAACAGCCTGCTGCATGGCCACCGTGAGCCGGGGATCAGCCGGCGGAAAATCGAATTTCCAATCCTGGCCGACCAGCTCGTAGCCGAAATCAGAGCCCCACGAGCCGACCGCCATGCGGGCCACGAACCAAGTTTCGATGCCGTCGGGGCGGATGATAAACAGGGGGTAGGGCGTGCCTCCTGCCCCTCTGCCTGCCAGCGCAGCACGATTGTGGTAATCCGTCGCGGCGCGCAGAACCGACACCAGCGGGTTGCTCGGCCCGAGGTCGACCGTAAAATCCTCGCCCGTGAGTACGACCCCCTCGGGCTGCAGCACGATGGCGTCCCCGCGGCATTCGATGTAGATCGGCCTACGGTGAGTCTCGTTGGGGCCGTGGTAGGGGATGATGGCGTACGATTCGCCCTGGCCTCCGCCCTTCCGCTTGAGTTCCTCGATCTCGGTGCGCGTCCGGTCGGCGTCGATGTGCAGACGTGCCAGACGCTTCTTCAGGTCTTCGTTTTCGCGGGCGTCGCCGGCCGCCAGCTCGCTGAAATGCTCGCGGGCCGACACCGCCTCTTCGAGTTGGTCTTTCAGCCGCCGCGCGTGTTCCTCCAGGTGACTAAGTTCTGTCCGCTTGTCGGCGAGCGTTTTCTCCGTGGCTTCGCGCGACTTCTTCAGCTCGTCGATCCGCCACTGGAACTCTTCTCGCTTGGCCGTCAGCTCGCCCCCCGCGTCCGCGGAAGCCGCGCGGCGAGCCTCTTCGGCCACCTTGACGCGCGTATGGCGCGCGATGACCACCAGCACGACGATCATCGCGCCCATCGTGCATAACAGGACCGCCAGGAAGGGGAACAGCGAGACGCCGGCGGCTTGCTGGTTGGCCGTAGACCGGCGTTTCATGCGGCCTTGCTCACGGAACTGGTGCTAGTCAGGCCGACCTGCGGGGCGGCCACATGTCCGAGCCGGGCGTTCAACAGGTTGACCGTGCCGGCCAGATTGAGCAGAGTTTCTTCAAAGTGCTGCGCGCCGGCCAGGGACGCCAGGTTGCGGTTAAGCTGCTCTTCGAGTTTGGTGACGTGCCCCGTCGCCTCCACCACCCGCAGCAGGATCTCGCCCTGCCGGGCCAGCTCCGCTTGCTGTGTCTTCATGGCCTGGGCGCCGTCGGCCAGCGTCTGCTGCAGTCGGCTCCAGTTGCGGCGGTTCTGCTCGGCCGTGGCCTCGGCCGAGGCCGCCAGCTTCTCGGCGTGCGTCGAGAGGCTCTGCGCCAGCGCGGTCGCCAGCGACGTCTCGAGTTGCCGGCCGGCAGTTGCCGACATCTCGTTCCAGCGTGCCGCCGCGGCCTCCATCGACTTCTGCCAAAGTTCTGCCTGGCGCTGTACGAGTTTTTCCGTGGCCTTGAGCATCGACTCCGCCAGACGGCGCATGGCGGCCATCTGCGGATCGTCCCCCGCTCCAAGCTGCTCGAACCGCCCGGCCAGTTCCTCGGCCGACCGTGCGTCGACCGCCGCGAGCAGCCGGCCTTCGATGCGGTCGACGACGAACTGCACGAACATCAGCACCATCGACAGCCCCAGCGCCAGCGCCGTGGTATCGAACGCCACGCCCAAGCCGCCCGTCACCATGGGGAGCGAATCCTCCAGCGACTGGGGGTTCAGGCTGGCGATGGCGAGCGTGATGCCGATGACCGTTCCCAAGAAGCCGAGAATGGGAATCGCCCAGATGATGATCCGCAGCAAGGCGTAGCTGGCGTGCGAACGGGCGGCGTCCGACTCCGACAGGTACTTTAGCTCGTCCCCGAGCTTGTCAGCCGAGCCGGCGAAGAGGACCGATTGCAGCGCCTCGCGCAACCGGCGCGGGAAGTAATCGTCCTGCTGAGTATCGGGCAACTGGCCAAGATGGACCAGGAGCCGCTCAGCGTCCGAGGGGGGCTGCGGCTCCTCGCTGCGTGCCGGCAGACCCACCTGCGACATAGCGGACGACTGCCGGCCGACGTCGAGGGCCTTTAAGATCAGGCCCGCCAGGCCGACGAAAAACAACGCCGTTTCCAGATACTCGACCCAGTGGCCGGCAAAATATCGCAGGACAAATTCGTCCTTCCAGTGGCCCGTCTGAATCGGGGCAAAGAAGGCGATCGACGCGAGCGTTCCCCAGAAGAGGGACGAACGCATAATGAGTTGTGGAATGCGACTGGCTTTACCCATTGGCAGGCTCCTTCTCTCGATACCATCGGCCTGATCGTCAGAGTTGATGAACGAAAGACCGGAAAAGGGGGCGTAGTCTCGCCAAACCGCAACAGCCGCACAATACGGAAACTGGCTGAAAGTGAGGCACGCCAATCGGCCGATAGCTCATTTGTCGCCCGTGACGGAAGATCGCAAGAAAGAGCCCGGCAACCGTCGAAGTGCGTGGCCCGGTAGGGCCTCCGGTTGCCGATCGCGTCGTTCCCCGGGAGGGAGAAAGAACAGTCCGGTGCCGGCTTCGGCCGCCCGGACTGTTTTTATTTGCACGCGACGCTGTTACGATGAACGAACACTAAGCCGAAGCGTCAGCGAGGGGAGCTGACTATCCAACGGGGCCTTCCCTCGCTTGCCACTTCGGGTTAGTAGAGGCGGCTAAACAAGTTACGTTTAGCGCGCAATCTGTCCCCGCTCACGCTCCCACCTTCGCCAACACCGGTTCAACGCCCTGGCTCCGCTGGCCATCTGCCCTAGACCGAGTCAGACAGCCCAAATCCCCCCGCCTTGCAAAAATGACGAGCAACGCCCGTATTAGCGACTCTGATGTTCTCATCTCAACCTTTGATGAACTGACAGGGGTGGCAGCTACACAAGGCCTGAAAACCGCCACCGCGCGGCTCGGCGAGCACCTTCGCAGCACGGAACACTATCACGAGCTTTTCGACCTGCGGCTGCTCGAGGCCCGGCTCGACCTGGGTTTGCCGGCCATTCTCACCAAGGGGCTCGACGACCTGGAAGAACCGGTGCGCAGCCGGATGGAAGACCGCTACATCGAGGCTTGCCGGGAAGTCGGGTACCTGCTGCTGGCCGACGGCCGCGTGCGGGAAGCATGGATGTATCTGCGGCCGGTCGGCGACCGGGCGGCGGTGGCCCGCGCCCTGGAGAAGCTGACGCCGCAAGACGAGAACACGGAGCAGATCATCGAGGTGGCCCTTTACGAGGGCGTTCATCCGCGGCTCGGTTTTGAACTGGTGCTCAAGAACTTCGGCCTGTGCAACGCCATCACCACCTACGACGTCCAGATGCACCAGCGGCCAAAGGCCGACCGGCAAGCCGTGGCAGCCCTGCTGGTGCGGCACATCCACGCCGACCTATTTCGCAACCTGAGCGACTACCTGACTCAGAAGCAGGGCAAACCGCCGCAAGAGATCACCCTTGCCGGGCTCGTTGCCGAGCGCGACTGGCTGTTTGCCGAGAACGAATACCACATCGACACCTCGCACCTGGCGGCAGTCGTCCGATTCGCCCTGGTGCTCGACGATCCCGACGTGCTTCGGCTGGCAGTCGATCTGACCGAGTACGGACGGCGGTTGAGCTCGCTCTTTCAATATCCGGGCCAGGAGCCGTTCGCCGACACGTATACAACGCACGGGCTCTTCTTCCGCGCGCTAGTAGGCGAGCAGGTCGACGAAGCCCTTGATTACTTCCGCGGCCGGGCAGAGGCGCTGGCCGGTGAGGACCAGGGCTTTTGGGCGGCCGAAGTGTACGTAGCCCTGTTGACGAGGCTGGGCCGGGTCAACGAAGCGTTCGAGGCCGCGACGAAGCTGCTGGCCGGCGGCCGGACGAGCGGCTTTGCCCCCAGCCTGCTGGAACTGGCCCAACGATCAGGCAATTATTCGCGCTTGATGGAAGTAAGCCGCGAGCGCGGCGATTTGCTCGGGTATATGATGGCCATCGCCGAGCAAAAGCAGGGATAAAAGGGCAGTTTCTTAAACTAACCTACGCTGCTCCGCTCGCCGGGGCACCGGCCGCGCGCCACACTCAGTCGCAGTAAGCTCTGTCGCGGCACTTGCGCTTGGGCGAGAAACGGCCATGAGTTGGAAACCTCAAGGGCTCCCGGTTAAACGATTGGTGCTGGTCGAACTCGAAGCTCCAAGCTGGACCCGGCACGGGGCGCTATCGGCCACGAACAGGCAAGAAGTCGCCGCGTCTAAAGACCGCACGGTGTGATTCCGCTATTCCTCGTCGGCCGTCGCAGCCTTTTCGCGCTTCGGCTTGCCCTCTTTTGCCGGCTTTGATTTCCCCTTCCGCGCCGCGTCGTGCAGATCCCAGGCGGTGACCCAACTTTCGCTGGCGGGCTTCAACTTGAAGTCGGCGATCAGCCGCCTGGCCATGTCGGGCATGTGGCCCGCGCCATAAAAGATGGCCAGCCGCTTCTTGCCCGATCCGATCTCCTTGCCCAGCACCTCAAGCGCCCGCTTGTTGCGCTCCGTGATCAGCGTCGAGCCGTCGGGACCGTTGAACGCCGACATCATGCCCTCCAGGTCTTCAAACTGTTCGGCCAGCACGCGCTTCAGGGCCAGGGCGCGGTTCTTGTCGAACAGCGCGAGCAGCAACTCGGCGTCGACCGATTTCTCTCCTTTGTTTTGCTCCGCCAGACTCTGCCCCAGCATGCGAAAGACGAGCGCCCAGATGCTCTCGCCTCGCTCGTTCATCGACTTGCTGAAAGAATCGGGTGACATGTCGGCGTGGACGAAGTTCTTGCTCTGGTAGTCGACGTGGTCGAGCTGAAAGTCGAGATCGAGCAGGTTCTTCATTCCCGTCTGCAGGCGGCTCACCGGGTGGTCGCTCTTCGCTCCCCCCTTGGGCACGCGCGTTCCTTCCGGGGCCACCAACTCGTAGAGCAGCGCATCGTAGCCGCCGAACTGCTTGTTTAACTCTTCGTAGTACGATGTCTCGCCGATGTGGACGGCCGCCACCAGATCGACTTCAAGACCCTTGTGGACTTCGTCGTCGGCCACGAAGCGCACGATGGCGGTCTGCAGTTCGAGCGGCCGCCCTTTGTCGTCGCGGATCAGCCGGATGTATTTGCCGGTCGGCGCTTCAAGGGTCACCTCCGGTGTGGACGTTTTGGCCTTCTCTTCGCCCGTCTTCTCTTCGCTGGCCCTTGCTTCCGCCAGGCACGACGGGGCAAACGACCAAACGAGCCAGGAAAAGCAAACGAGCCACCACGAACGGCGCAGGATCATGTTTGGTTCTCAACGCGGTGCCGGGGAGCACCAAAACGGGAAAAAAAGACGTTTCTGGGGGAGGGTTACCAGAAGTATAGGGCGGCCGCCGGAGCCGAGCAACGAATTATGGGCGGGGTCGCGCGGGAGGTGGTACCAGGTCGCGTGAGGTGATACCTCCACAAGATGGCGGGCCGCTTGCTGATCCGCCCCGCCCTCACCCTAACCCTCTCCCGGAGGGAGAGGGAACATGGGCACCGCATCAGTGCCTGAGCAGAAACTCTTTCGAGTTCAACAGGCTCCAGGCCACGTCTTCCAGCGCGGCGCGGCGATCGCCGGCCTGTTCCAGATAGGCGACGATCGAGGTCGACTCGTCGGCCGTGGGAAACCGGGACAGGGAGCCGAGAAAGAGCTCTTCGACCATCTCTGAAGGCGGCTTGCCCGAAGCGGCCAGCCGTGAGAGCCGGTTCCCGTCGTGCGTTAAGAACTCGTTGATCGTTGGGCCGCTGACGAGTTGAAACGCCTGGCCAAGGGTCGGCTCCGTCGAGCGCTCACACTCGCATGTCAGCAGCCGGGGAGGTTTTCCGAACAGAACCAGGAACTGGTCGTCTTTCAGCCCGCGGCGGCCCGAGCGAGCCACACGCACTCCCGGCAACTGTCCGGCGCGAATGCCGGCCGGATAGCCTTGAAAGTCGGCCGTCACGCCCGTCACTTGGCTGAGAGCATCGAGCAATTCTTCGGCCGAAAGGCGCCGCACGATCGCGTGCGAAAAACTCGCCTCGTCGTCCGTTTCGCCGGGCTGGGCTTCATTAGGCTGGGCCGAAAGCTGGTAGGTGCGCGAGTTCATGATCGTCCGCACGAGGCGCCGCAGGTCGAACCCGTGCGCCGCAAAATCGGCGGCCAGTTCGTCGAGCAAGGCCGGGATGGCGGGCGGATTCGTGGCCCGAAAATCGTCGATCGGCTCGACGATGCCGCGGCCCATCAGGTGATACCAGACGCGGTTGGCCTGCGCCCGGGCGAAGAACGGGTTGTCCGGCGCCGTGATCCAGAGGGCGAGTTCTTCCAGCCGGTCCTGGTCGGGGGCGAGGGCCGGCGTGGGGTCTCCGAGAAAGCACGGTTCCATCGGACGGTCTGTCCGCGGGTCGTTCACTTCGCCGTCCGGCGCCATCCAGACGATCTGCTCGCCGTCGAATTCGTGGCCGTCGTTGATGTCGCGGCGGCGGTTCTCCACCACCTTGTAGCGGACGCGGGCGAAGAAGCCGGCCCAGCGGTAATAGTCGCCCTGCGTCCAGCGGTCGAAGGGATGATTGTGGCACTTGGCGCATTGCAGCCTCACGCCCAGGAAGAGCTGGGCCGCGGCCTCGGCCCGGCTGATCGGGTCGCGATTGGCCCGATAAAAATTGGCTGGCGGATTGGTGTAGGTGCTGCCGCGGGCCACGATCAGCTCACGCACGAACCGGTCGAGCGGCTTGCCCTGGGCGATGCTCTGCCGGATCCAGTGGTGAAAGTTGGCCACTCCCTTGGGATCGAGAACCTTCTCTTCGTTGCGCAGCAGATCAGACCACTTGAGGGCCCACCAGTCGGCGAACTCCTCGCGCCCGACCAACTCGTCGATCAGCCGAGCCCGCTTGTCGGGCGACGGATCGTTCAGAAACTGGCGAGTTTCGTCGACGGTCGGCAGCACCCCCAGGGAGTCGAGATACGCGCGGCGAAGAAAGACCGCGTCGTCCGCCACGCGCGCGGGGTTGATTTTGAGCGAGCGAAGCTTGGCGAAGACGTGCCGGTCGACGTAGTTCGCTTCCGCGGGGGACCGGAAGACGAAGCCGGGGCGCGGGGGCACGATCGCCAGGCGCACGGCCGCCTGTTGATCGAGGTAACGCACGAGAACGGTCGTTTCGCCCGCAGCCAACCCCTGCACGACGCCGTCGTGATCGACGGCCGCGAGCGTGTTGGTCGGTTCGTACACGGCCTGCGTCGTCACGTCGCGTCGCGTGCCGTCGGAAAAAAGCGCCCTGGCCGCGAGCCGCACGCTTCCCGACGGTTCGATCAGGATCTGCTCCGCGGCCGGAGTTACCTCCAGACCCGCCAGCGTCGGCTCGTCGGGTGGGTCCGCGGGGCAACCGGCGGCGACCCAGCGGCGGAGGATCTCGTACTCGCCTGACCCGACCCGGATCCGTCGGCCTCCCTGGTGAGCGACGGCCGCCGTCGGCTTGGACAGCAGAAGGCTTCGCTCCGGCAGAATGGTGTCGACGCGGCGGCCGAGTTGATCGCGGGTGAGCGCCGCGAAATCGGCCCGCGGATCTTGTCCGCGCAGCGAAAGCTTAAAACCTCCCTTGCCGTTCTGATTGCCGTGGCAAACGCCCTGGTTGCAGCCGGCTTTGGCCAGCACGGCCATGACGTCGCGGTTGAACGATACGCCTTGGTGCGCAGCATCTTCGGCCCGGCAAAGCACAGCGGCCTGTAGCAGGGCCGCAGCAATCAAAACGTTCTTCCGCGTCATGTCGTCAGGTGAAACTCGATCCACGGCGACGGCGATGTACGAAAGCCCGATTCTACCAGAATCGCGAGGGCTTTGCTGCCCGCACGGCAGATTGGGACAAGCGAGCTCACCGGCGCTAGGCGCCGCTCGTCATCGGCCTGGCTCCGTATCTGCGGACCTGTTCCATATCGGCCAACGCGACTCGGCAGTCCGGAAAGAGAATGCGACCCAATCGCACCAGATTTCGAATTTGACGCCCATTGAGGTCCCATTCGGAGATTGTCGTGAGCATGCTCTCGTCAAACTCGATCTGTGCCGCTGCCAGCATGCTTCGCCAAACGTGCACGCGCGTGGCCGCGGTCAAATCGGGGTATTGAAGCCGCAACATGACGCGGCTAAGAACCGCGTCGTCGATGACCTCCGGACGATTCGAAGTCAAGAACAGCATGCCGTGGTAGTAGTCGAGTAAGCGCAAGAAAATGCCCACGATCGCCGATCGCTCCAAATCGTCGTTGCGCTTGGCGAGGAAGACCTCGCATTCATCGAATTGCAGCACCGCGTTCCAGCGGGTCACTCGGGCGAACACGTTGCGCAGTTGCTCTTCGACCTGGGCCGCGTTCGTCCCCAGTTCACCCATTTCCAGAACGTACAACGGGCGTTCGGTGTATTCGGCGTAGATTTCCGCGGTGAGAGTCTTGCCGACGCCTGGCGATCCCGACGCCAAAACCACCACGCCACCGTGCTTTCCGCGAATCAGGTCGCCGAACACGCGTTCGATCGGCGCTTCGAAAACCCGGGTCAGCACCGAAAGCATCTCCGCGGGAAGACAAAGCCTCTCAATGGATTCCGTGTCGAATTCGTAGGGCGCCAAATCGTCAATGTCGACGTAGACGTATCGCTTGATTTCCAGGCAGAAGAGCCGGACGTAAGGAAGGCGGCTGGTGTTCTGGTGCCCATAACGGTGCACCGAAAAATACTGCCGTCTCTCTTCCTGGACTTCCAATTCGGGCTCGACGATGGCCCTCCAACAAACGTCGGGCGCACCGAGCGTGCGTGACTCGATGCCGCTCCACCAGGCCTGATCCGAGTTGACCAGCACGGGACCCTTTGCCAACAGCACTTTGCCCGTCTCGCGCGACTGTCGCTCGGCTTTGACGAGCCGCAGATTGAACTCGGCGCAGCTCAGTTGCATCTGCCGCAGGCCAAACTGCTGAAGAACGTCCAGGACCGTGCGGGTAACCGGTTGGCCGAATGCGTCCAGAAACAGGTCGCGGTAGACCTTGTATTGGCGCGTGATCACCATCTCGCAAATCGAGAGATTGATGACCAGCATCGCGTCTCTGGCGACTTTGTGCTCGTCCTGAAGAAACTCGCAATGCGCAACAACCGGGTACCAACGACCGTTCAGGAAGCATTCGCAGTTGGGCGATTTGTTTCCCAGGGTGGCGAAGGTGGATCCAAACTCGACCGGATCGCCCACCTCAGACCGATAAATGTCGTCCGCATTCACCAAACCGCTCTGCATGCCAAAAACGTGGCGGGCAACCACCGCCCTCTGGTTGGCCGTAAGACGCGTGTCGTCGAGCATGGCCCGCCAGTAACCCTGCGGGAACTCTTCCAGTCGGACGTTGACCGTGTGGATACTTGGGCCAACCTCTTTTAAGCGTGCGTCGACGGCCGCGCGTTCGTCCGGTGACAGCACGCTCCGGTCGCGCGCTTTGAGCAGAATGTCTCGCTTCAATTCCACGGTGGCCATGCGGCTCTCCTCTGAAATGCCGATGAACGTGGATTCACCCGCATCGATCCGTTAATCCATTCTATCGCGATTGGGATCGATCAGATCGTCCGCCGGCGGTCGGACGAATCCATCGGCCGACGCGATCTTACGGATCAGCGTCGGGTCGGGCAGGAACCAGTTGCTCGACGACGCCCGCCAAGAAGCGGGCCAGGCGGTCGGTGAAGACCAACGCGTCTTCCTTGAGCCGGAGCATGTCTTTGACACTCGAGGGTCGACGAAGGATCGCGCCGGCAGCCGCCCCCAGACGCGAGGCGGTCGTCTTCTGCCGGGCCAGCGTCTCCACGTCGGGGGGCAATTCTTCGTCAACCGCGTCGCTGATCACCCGGATCGAGAGAAAACGGGTCTTCGCTTGCCGGCAAACCTCGCCCACCGCCCACGACTCCATGTCGACCGCCAGCGCGCCCCGGCGCCGGCCGAGTTCCCGCTTGTCGTCCGGGCGACGGACGATGGCGGGACTGTCCGCGCACGTTCCCACGTGCAGGCGTTTGCTGGCTGCGACGACTTCCGGCGGGATTTTAAGGTCGATCGTCAGCCGGCGGCCGTCGGTAGCGACCAGGGCGTCGGCCATGACGATGTCGCCTTTTTTGAGGCACGGATCGAGACCGCCGGCAAAACCGGCCGAGATGACCCAAGAGGGACGGTGGCCGGCGATGAGCGCCTGCGTGCCGCGTGTGGCGGCAAGCTGGCCGACGCCCGACGTGACGACCGCCACCCTACGACCACGCAAGAGCCCCTCCCGCACCGTCAGGTCGCGGGCGCGCGTCGTCACCACGCCTTCGAGCAGGTCTTCCAGGCCGCCCGCTTCAACACCCAGGGCAAAGACGAATCCGACGTCGCAGCTCCGATCGGCGGAGCCAGGCGGCGGGCCCTGGGTCCCCGCGGCCGCGCGGGAGCCGGTCTCGCCGGCCGCTTCGCGCGCCGAGCGGACCGCCTCGGCCGCCGTCTGCCGAACTTGCTGCTGGATCCAGGAGCGCAGGAACGCCTGCCACACGGCATCAACCTCACCGCATTCGATCGGGCTGCACTCGACCGTAGTTCAACCGGGCGTGATTCCCCCGCCCGTGATGAAGGCGGTTGTCGCGCTGACGGCGAAGGTTGCGATCGCCGCGCGTGGCCCGGTATCCGTACTGGATCGCAAACCACTCGGCGAAGCGCTCGCGCTCGACCTGCCGCGAATTGCGGTTGTCGAGCAGGTGCCCCAGCTCGTGGATCAAGATGTTGTTGAGGTAAAAGTCCTTGATGCTCTCTTCGGTCCAGACGAGGTTCCAAATGTCGGGCGCTTGGTGCTCCCAACAGCCGCCGTACATGTGGGCCTCATTCGCCTGGTTCGGCTTGGGAGGTTGATCGTATCGTTCGATCAGGTCGGTCTCGATCGGATAGAGATAGATGGCCGCCCCCCACTGCATGCCGTAGCAAGGAAAGCCCTGCTTCTTACGAGTCATGCGGCTGAACTGAACCACTTCGAGCGCCTGGGTGAACCGCTGCGGTAGCTGCGCCAGCCGATTGCGCACCTCGTCGGGCGTGAGGACGTGGCGATAACCCGCGCCGGGCGGCTGCACGATGATCCGGTAGCCTCGACCATCTTCGCGCGGCTCGTGCCAGTCTTCTGGCGGCACGAACGGAAGTCGCTCGTTGTTTTGACCGCCGCGCGCGCGATTGCTCAAAGGGGCCGCCCAGGTCACCGACCGACGGTAGTCGATCGGTTTCGTGAAGCGCGATACTCGGACCCCGGAATTCAGTCGCTTGCGGCTCATGGGATGATCTCGATGGAATGGCCGGCGGGTACTGCCGGTCGTCAGCTCGGAGAGAGAACTCCGACAAATCCATCGTAGAAACGGGCCGAACGAGAAAACAAGTGAACATCGCAAGTGAATGAAATCAAATGAGTTACAGCAAGAGCCACAGATCGGACGGCTCCGCCCGAGGCGGGCAAGCAAACCTAAAGCTTGTCTGCGGGTGACTTTGCGGCGCAGGCAGGGTTTTGCGCGCGGCCGGGCGATGCGCGCTCGGCGTCGGGCGTCGTCCCGTAACGATCCAGGAAAAAGCCGAACGGTCTAACCGTAGGTAATGAAGAGAAGGATAGCGCTGATACCGAGGATCAGGCCGACGGCGGTGAGCGCGATTATGGCCCAACTCGGAAGTCGTTGTATAGGTTTGATTTGGGAATCACCGGCTGGCTTGCGAGCGACGCGGTTGACCATGCTGGCCGACGTGTCGTCGAGCTGGATGGCAAACTCGTCCAGGGCGGTCAGCGGTTTGGCGACAAGGATTTTCCGGCTCTTCTTACTGCCCCCCCCTTTGGAACTACCGCCGCTGCCCGCCTTTTTCGGCTCCGGATCGCCGACCAGCACCTGCTGCGATGAGCCTTTTATCGTCGGTCTCGCCAGGTTGGCCGTCGTGTCGACGAGAGAATTGATCGGACGCACGGCGGCCGTCTTCGTGCCTGAGCCGCTATTCGGCTTGGCTCGTGCATCGGCGCGTCGCAACTCGGCGAGTTTGCCGTTGGCACCCGACTTTGCCAGCCACTTGGCCAGCGCGTCGGCCACCTCGCCGGCGGTCTGGAACCGCTTATCGGGCGACTTGGCCATCATCCGCTGACAGATTGCCACCAACTCGGCCGGGGCTCCTGGGCGTTCCTTGGAGATGCTCGTCGGCTCGGCCGTCTGGTGCTTCATCAACCGCTGGGGCAGCGTGCCGTCGGGGAACGGCGGGTGCCCGGTAAGCGCGAAATAGAGCGTACAGCCGAGGCTGTAGATATCGGCGCGCGTGTCGACGCGGTGGCTGTTGACGGCCTGTTCGGGCGCCAAGTAGTCCGCCGTGCCGAGCACGTTTTCGTCGTGCGCAATCGTCAGCGAAGCCTGCGTGTCGTCGGCGAAGCGAGCCAAGCCCAGATCGAGCAGCTTCACGATCCCCTGCGGATCGATCAGCAGGTTGGCCGGTTTGATGTCGCGGTGAATCAGGCCCGTTTTGTGCGCGTGGGCCAGGCCGTCGGCTCCCTGCCGGATGTAGTCAGCCGCGACCTCGAAGGGCAGCACGCCCTGGCTCTTTACGAGTCGCTGCATGTCCTGGCCCTGCACGTATTCCATGACCAGGTAGTGGGTGTCGCCCTGGTTGTCGACGTCGTAGGCACGGACGATGTTGGGGTGGTCGAGCGAAGCGGCGGCCCGTGCCTCGCGGTAGAAGCGGGCCAGGTAAGAAGAGTCGTGCACGCGTTGCGTCGGCAGTACCTTGATCGCCACGCGGCGCTGCATATTCACGTGTTCGGCGAGATAGACGGCGCTCATGCCGCCGGTGCCCAAATGGTCGAGCAGCTTGTATTTGCCGAGCAAAAAGCCTTTGTGGCGGCCCTCGAGCAGCTTGTCGCACTGCCAGCGTGTCAGCAGTCCGGTTTCACGAAGATGGCTGGCCACCGCCTGCGGATCGCCGAGAGCCGGCTTTCCCAACCGCTGTTCCAAGTCCGCCAGCGTCTTGGTGAGCTGATCTTTGTCGACCAGTTCACTGCGCCGGACGAGATCGACAAACGAGTCGGCTTTGAGTTTGGCCATGAAACTGCGCTCGGCCACCAGCAGCCGAGTGCTGTCGGGACGTTCTGGATCAGTTTAGCCCCTTGCGCACTAGACCGGTTCGTGGCGTGGCCGCACTCGGCTTCCCCGATCTTGGAGGCCCTAATCTTGGAGACCAGCCGCGGACAAGTAGAGATGACCGTTCCCTGCTCCCTTGCCGATGTCCACGGTCTATCCCTTGAAAATAGCACGGATGCCGCGAAGATACCAGCAACGTAAGGTATGGTAAAGGAGTTCGGCGAAAAATCCGCCTCATCGCGATTGATGCAAGCCACGACCATGCGCCGCGCTCACGAAGTCGTCATATTCAGCCGCGCCGAGTGCCATCTCTGCCACGACGCCATCAGCCTGGTCGAAGAAGCGGGACTGCGACCGACGGTCGTCGACATTGACCAGGACGACGAGCTACGCCGCCGCTACGGCGAAGCTATTCCCGTCGTCCTGATCGACGGCGTGGAGCGTTTTCGGGGCCGGGTCGACCGACGCCTGTTGCGGCGCATCTTGATTTGAGATGGCACGGGAATTCGGGATATTTGCCAAGTACTGGCAACCCGGTCAGGTCAAGACTCGCCTGGCGGCCGACATCGGCTTCGAGCCGGCATCACGGCTACACCGGCTCAGTCTGGAGACGCTTCTGTGTCGTTTTTCTGGCGTGGCCGACCGCCGGGTACTCGCTTTCACGCCGGCCGACCGGGCAGGTGCATTTGCCGCGCTCGTCGAATCGCGCAGCGTGCCCGGCACGGGACACTGGTCGCTCGAGCCGCAGGCGGCTGGCGACCTGGGAGAGAGAATCCAGCACTACTTTACCTCCGCCTTCGCCCGAGGCGCGCAGCGCGTGGTCCTGATCGGTTCCGATAGTCCAACGCTACCCGATTCGTTCGTCGCCGAGGCGTTCGACCGGCTATTGACCGCCGACGCCGTGATCGGCCCGACCGCCGATGGCGGGTACTACCTGGTCGGCTTATCGCGGCTGCTGCCCCGGCTGTTCGACCAAATCGCCTGGAGCACGCCTGCCGTGCTGGCGCAGACCCTTGGTCGACTCCGGGCAGAGTCGTGCCCATACAGCATCCTTCCGTCCTGGTATGACGTCGATACGCTGGCCGACCTGATCCGGCTGCGCGCCGAACTGGCCGGCAAGCCCACGCACGAGATGCTCCCCTTACGGCAACTAGTGGAAGAGTTCGTGACGATTGGCGGCTCACCAGGAACCTAAGGACGAGCTGGGACCACGCAGGCACAACAAAAAGGGATAAGGTGACGGACCGGGATTCCGAACGAGAATAGAGCGCAACCCGTCTTCCAACTGAAGTTGTTGGCGCGCAGCACGGCGAAAAACGACCGAACGCAACCCACAACCCGAATTGCGAGCCTTTGCGGCCTCACTTACAATCGCCCCGGGGACCTGAGAGCACCGATCGCGGCCCATCACGGGCGAGTCATGACGCGCAATCCGCTAGAGACGTTCTACGAAAGCGAGCTCTCGTACATCCGGCAGATGGGGGCCGATTTTGCGCGCGAGCGGCCCAAGATCGCCGACCGCCTCCTGCTCGATCGCGAGACGGGCAAATCGACCGATCCGCACGTGGAACGGATCATCGAGGCCTTCGCCTTCCTGACCGCGCGCGTACAGCTCAAACTACACGACGAGTTTCCCCAACTGACCGAGGCCTTGCTCGGCACGCTTTATCCGCATTATCTGGCGCCGATTCCGTCGATGGCCGTGGTCGAGTTCGAGGTCGACCCCGCCCGCGCCAACTTGCCGCAAGGCCACACCATCGAACGTCACAGCCGGCTCTTCTCGCGCGAAGTACGCGGGACGCCGTGCCGGTTTCGCACTGCCTACCCGGTCACTTTGTGGCCGATCGAGGTGAAGCAAGTCCGTTATCAGACGTCTCCCTTCGGCAAAGACGTCGTGCCGCCTCCCAAGGCGCAGCAGGCGAAATCCATGCTGCGGCTGGAGTTGGCCGCCGCGCCCGGCGCTTCGCTGGCCGATTTGCAGCTTGAACAGTTGCGGTTCTTTCTCAGCGGCCGCGACTCGGTGGTCCATCCGCTCTATGAGTTGCTCTTCAACCATGTCGTGCAGGGCCTGATGCGCGGCGGTCCCAGCGGCGACGAACCGCTCGTCCTGCTCTCGCCTGACTCGTTGAAACCCGTAGGATTCGGCCGCGACGAGGGGCTTTTGTCCTACCCCAATCGGTCGTTTCTCGGCTACCGGCTGCTGACCGAATACTTCGTGTTTCCGAATAAATTCTTGTTCGTCGATCTCCAGTGGCCCCCACTGGACCGGTTCAGGCTCACCGACCGGCTGGACATCCTGCTCTTTTTCGACCGGGCGATCCCCAACCTCGAGTCGCAGGTCTCTGCGGAGACGTTCCGGCTCGGCTGCACGCCGATCATCAATCTGTTCGAGCAGGAGGCGGATCCCATACGGATCACCCAGACCAAGACCGAATACCAGGTGCTGCCCGACGTGCGCAACCATTCGGTCATGGAGGTTTATTCGGTCGACGCCGTCGAGAGCACGAACCTGGAAACACAGCAGACAGTCGACTACCAGCCGGTTTACGCCTTCAAGCACGCTTCCGACGTCGACAGGCAGCGGGCCTACTGGCAGATGATCCGCCGGCCCTCGGTGCGACAGAACGATCAAGGGACGGACGTGTTTCTGTCGCTGGTCGACATGGCCTTCGAGCCGCGGCTGCCGCCGGCCGAAGTGCTCATGGTGCGCACGACGTGCACCAACCGCGATCTGCCCAAGGACCTGCGCGCCGCCGGCGGGGAAGACTGGGGGTTTCAGCTTGAAGCCGTGGCGCCCTGCCGCAGAGTCATCCCCATCGTGCCGCCCACCTCACCCGCCCGCCTGCCCCCCGAAGAGTATCACTGGCGACTGCTCTCGCACCTGGCTTTGAATCATCTTTCGATCAGCGACGCCGAGGACGGCGCCGCGGCGCTGCGGGAGGTGCTTAAGGTCTACGATTATGCCTCGACCGCCGTCTCGCGGCAGCACATCGACGGTATCGAGAGCGTCAGCAGCCGGCGGAAGGTGGCGCCGATCTCCGATGGCCTGGGGCGGGGCTTTTGTCGGGGCATCGAGATCACGATCGAGTTCGATGAAGAGAAATACGCCGGCAGCGGAGCGTTCTTGTTTGCCTCGGTGCTGGAGCGCTTTCTCGCCCTCTACGCTTCGATCAACTCGGTGACGCGGCTGGTGGCGCGGCTGAAACAACGCGAAGGGTATCTGAAACAATGGCCGTTTCGAGTGGGCGATCAAACCTCTCTTTAGATCGCCTCCTGCACGACGAGGCCTATCGCTTCGAGTTCTTCCAGGCGGTGCGCCTGCTCGGCCGGTTGCGGCCTGATCGGATGCCGGTGGGGCAGGAGGGGCCGGCGAAGAACGAGATCGTGCGCTTCAGCGCCCATATCTCGCTGGGCTTTCCCGCCAGCCAGATTCACGATCTCTTGCGGCCCAAGAACCCGGACGATCCGCCGAAAATGGTCGTCGCCTTCATGGGCCTGGTCGGACCGTCGGCCGCCCTGCCCCGCTATTACACCGAGATGGTGCTCGAGCGGGCGCGGCGAAAAGACTTCACGTTGCGGGATTTTCTCGACCTCTTCAATCACCGGTTGATCTCGCTCTTCTACCGCGCCTGGGAAAAGTACCGGGTTCTGTCGGCCTACGAGCGGGCCGAAGTTCGCTCGCGTCAGGTCCGCCAGAGAGGAGCCGAGGCGCTGCGCGAGTTTGTCGCCGTTCAGCGTCCGCAGATCGACCGGTTCTCTCAGTGCGTGCTCGACCTTTGCGGCCTGGGAGCGCCGGCGCTGCGCTATTCGGCGCTGGTCCGCCATGAACTGCGGCCCAGACGCACGCTGGCCGACGAGACCCTACGATTCTATGCCGGGTTGCTCGCGCAGCGGCATCGGTCGGCCGTCGGCCTGGAGACGATGCTCTGCGACTACTTCGACGCGCGAATCGTCGTGCAGCAGTTTTGCGGGCAATGGCTCAAGCTTTCCTCCGACGACCAGTCGTGCTTCCGGGCCGACGGCTCCGATGGCAACATGGTGCTCGGCCTCAACACGGTGGTCGGTGAGCGCGTGTGGGACGCCCAGAGCAAGTTCCGACTGAAAATCGGCCCCTTGTCGTATCGGGAGTTCCAGGACTTCCTGCCCAGCGGCACGGCCTACCGGCCCCTGGAACACCTGACGCGGCTCTACGTGGGGCAACAGTTCGATTTTGATGTGCAGCTCGTTCTGCGCGCCCCCGAAGTGCCCCTCTGCCAGCTCAGCAACGACCCAACTCGCTGCGTGCGTCTCGGCTGGGACACCTGGCTCTTCAGCCGTGGGTTTGACGACGACGTGTCCGACGCCGTGTTCAGCGCCCAGGACGGGTGAATGGGCGGGTCTAGGATGGGGCACTTACTGCGGGTGCGCCCAACAACGGCGACTGAGTGGAGGCTTATTTATGAGCGCGAGCTCGGGTGAACTCCAGCGCGAGGATATCGTTGGCAAGCGAGTTGCCGCCGTATTGCAGTCGCCTTGGTTGTCGTTCGGCGATATCAGCGCGTGTGCGGTATACGTGCTCCTTGACAATGGCGTGCTGTTTGAACTTGCTTCACCGGAAACCGCAAAACTATCGCCGTCTGTTGTCCCGCTGGATTCGCTGCGGCCTGCCGATCTCAGCAACGCGCCGCCGCCTTGCACGGGCGAAGTCGTACAGGCAGTACTCGTTTCTGACTGCTGGCCGCTACTTGGCTTGCTCTTGTCGAGTAACAGGTTCCTGTATTGCTCCGACGACTACTCCCCAAAAAACGTCGGCGCATGTTTGGCTCCTGTTGGGGAACGATACGGATGGGATGACGTCAGGGCGTTCTGGGAACCGCGTCGCGGCGCAGCAGGATGCTAAGATCAAGACAGTTGGTGCCAAGGAATCGTCCATGACCAACAATACGAGCGCGGCGATCGTGAACCTGCTGATCGATCCGGAGAGAGACGACCTTCGCCTTGACGCAGCTCGATTCCTGGGGGATCTCGATTTTCCTCCAAGCGACCATGCGCGGATGGGGGAGCTCTCTAAAAAGGCCGCAGAAGGAGCGCTTTCACCCGACGGGCGCGAGGAGCTTGGCGAGTACTTTCGTGTTGCCGATCTGCTTGCGGTCATTCAGGCAAAGGCCCGTCGGGCCGCGTTCTGCTGCGAGTATTGCAAGTTGCCCCAGTCGGCATATAGGTTTCGCTTTCCCGTCGACCACATCATCGCGCGGCAGCACTTCGGCGAAACAACGTTCGGCAATTTAGGCCTCGCCTCCCTGCTCAACTATCCGCTAACATTTGGCCCCGCCGTTCCCGGACCCGCCACGGGCACGACGGTGTAGCCGTCCATGAGAATCGGTGGAAGTGCCCTCGCCCGATTCGCGCTTTGCTTCCCGGTGCTCGTGCTTCCGCCGCCGCATTTCACACTCGTCAAGCTGTTTCAATGCCCGCAGAGCAACAGATCTCAACTCCTCATCACCCCCGCTGGCGACTCCGGCTAAGAAGTCGCGCAAGTCGGAATTGGGCGGCGCCCCAAAGTTGTAGCCCTCCTTGGTCCACTGATAACCGATCGGAATGCACTCGATCGTTTCCCGCAACAAGTGCCGCGATCGACTTAGAAGGAAGCTGATCACACGTTGGGGCGCCGCGCGCATGCCGATGAAGCTATAAGCACACAACACATACGCCAGGCCCCGAAGCCGGCTCCCCGATGCATCGCCCGTTGTCAGTTCGGGTACAACTACCTCGTCCAGAACACGCTCAATGGCCGGAAGCAAGCTTGCGTCCGACTTAATTAGGTCCACCCCCGCAACGCTGGTGACGAAACAGGTGCCCGATGGTCCTGACGGTTCGCCACGCCAAAGGAGCGTATCTAGAATGAGTTCCCGATCGCTGTTTCGCCGATCTTCTGAGCTCGTCATCAAAAAGCAAGAAATGGAGGCGTTAGTAGTACAGACAAACGCAGTTTTCAGACGATGGAAGTGGCAGAAAATGGCAGATCCGCGCGCGAGGATGAATCGATCTTGGCCGTCTGCCGGCGACCAAGGAACGTTTCACGTGGACGCTCAGCGTCGAGGACGCCGTATCGGTTGGCTGACCGGACGGCCGATTTCGATGCGCGTCGGAAAGCCGGCATACTCGCCGGCGGCGTGCCGACGGCGAACGATGGCGCTGACACGCAAGGCCCGCGTGATCTCGGCCACCCGGTCGGGAGCAAGCGATTCCAAAAACTCGACCTGACCGGCCTGCTGTACGGCAATCACTCGGCCGTCCATCAGGGCCAGCGCGCTGCGTGTCTTGGCGGCGAGGCGCGGGCCAGGAGTAAGGATGCCGGCCAGGTTCAGGGGGTCGGCCGCCGAAATCACGACCCAATTCGACGAAGGGGGTGCGTCGCGCAGTCGCCGCAGTTCCTCGACGGCCTCGGGGCTGCCGAACTGCTCGCCGGCGACGCCCGACACGAACCGCCCGCCGCGCACGCGGCCCTGGGCCTCCCAACGACGATAGACGGCCGCCAGTTCGCCCCAGGCGGGCGCCGCGATCTCGCGCGCCAGCAGGTCGCGGAACATCACTCCGTATCGCCACAGGAGAAGCCTGGCCCAGTGTTCGGCACGCGCGGGCGGCTCGACACGCGCCAGCGCCCCGGGAAAGATCGACCAACGGCCCCCGCTGGAATAGCCGCCGGCACCGCGGCGCGTCTGGCGTGCCCGGCGGCCCGAACGGTGCGGTTCGCGCGTCACCAGCGATCGCAGCGCCGCCATGCCGTCGGCCGTGACGAGTCCCAGGGCCGCCAGCTCGCCCAACGCCTCGTCAAGCTGCGTGGCTAGGAGACCCGTGACCGACGCCAGGTCCGCGCGAAACAAGGCCCCGCGGGCCGAGAGCGTGTCGAGGACGAGCCTCGCGTCGCTGCTGGCCAGCTGAACCGGGCGCGAACGATCGGGGGGTAGAAGCCATTCCAGGTTGGTTCGCGAGACGACGGCGGTCGGCACGGCACGGTGCAGAACGCGCGGCCGTGGTCTTTTGTTGCCGGCTCCAGCCCGGCCGTCCTGATCGGCGCTCGGCGGCTGCAAGCGGCCCCACGCCACTTCGCCCCCCAACGATAGCTCGTCGAGCCAAGCCGGATCGTAGTCGATCACCCGGCTCGGCAGCAGATCCCGCTCCCAGGCCCCGGCCGGGGTCTGAAAACCTTGCAGTTGCCCGATCGCCTCCCGCAGGCCGAAACGGCTGCGCAGGTTTTTCTCCGCCAGAACATGCTGATGCCCAAGCAGGAATTGCCAGAAGAGGGCCGGGGCTACCGGTTGTACACGTTCACGGGCGCTCGACAGCGTGAGCCGATGGATGCGGGCGAGCAGCCGGCGGTCGCACCATTCGATCGCCGTGGACGGCAGGGTAAAGCGGCCGCGCAGTACGGCCCCTTCCCCTTCCAAAGCTTCGAGCGCCGCGGAGACCTTTTCGACGCGAACGCCCAGAACGCCCTCGATCGCCTCGACCGTCACAGGTCCGCGGCAGGCGATCTGTCCCCGCACCAACTCGACAGTCGCGGCGGCCGATTCGTGTTCGCCCCGCATCGACTCGGGCAGAGCAAGTTCCGGCTGAGGCGTGGCATCCGGCAAGGCGGATTGGACGAGCGACCAGCGTTCAGCCGCCACCCACAGATCGGGCGGGCTCGCCTCACCGCCCGCCGGCTGCGCCCCCCGTCGTACCGCGCACGTCGCCCGTCCGGCGGCCACGAGTTCGTCGAACCAGCCGCGCCACGCCTCGCCGTCGGCGGCCGGCCAGGCGGCGTGCGAAAGGAGGCAGTCGTGTAGCTCGTCGGCGTCGCGCACCAGCGGCCACGCCTCGGTCTTGACCCGATCGATGGCCGCCGGATCGAGCCGTCCCAGATCGCGCCCCTCGTCGTCATCCAGCGATCGCCGCGTGGCGACCGCGCGAGCACGTCGCTCCTCCAGCGGGGCGTCGTCGAGGAACGCGTAGGGGTTGGCGTTGAGAATCTCGTGACTGAAGGGGGAAGGCTCGCAGGTGTCTTTGGCGACAAGCTCGACGCGGCCCGCTTCGATCTCACCGAGCAGGTCCAGCCAGCCGCCGAAATCCATAGCCTCGTTGAGGCAGTCGTAAACCGTCTGATTGACGAGCGGATGGTCGGGAACCTCGATGTCACCCGTCACGTTCTCCTGGCAGGCCGTCTGGGCGGGGAAAACGGCGGTGAGCAGGTCGTCGGCCCGAAACCGCTGTAAAGGGGGCGGCACCTTTTTTCCGCCTCGCTGGCGCAGCACGGCCAGAGCCCGCGTGGCGTTCCAGCGCCAGCGGACGCGGAACATGGGCACGGCGAGGAGCGCCTGCACGAGCATCTGTTCGGCGTTCTGGCGGTTGAGCATCTTGAACATCTGCTCGATCGGAAAGCTGTGCTGCGGACCGAGCGAGAGGACGATGCCGTTGTCGTCGGCGCTGGCCTGCAACTCGAAGTCGAAGCTGCGGCAGAAGCGCTTTCGCAGCGCGAGTCCCCAGGCGCGGTTGATGCGGGCGCCATAAGGCGAGTGAATGACGAGCTGCATCCCCCCCGACTCGTCGAAGAACCGCTCGAAGACAACCCGCTTTTGGGTCGGAACGAGGCCGGCAGCCGTGAGCTGGGCTTCGAGATAGGCGGCCGCCTGCTCGGCCGCATGGCGGCTCGCCCCGCACTCGGCTTCGAGCCATTCGATAGTCTGACTGGCGCCCTCGCGGCAGCTCGCGGCAAGCTGCTCGCGCAGCGACGAAATCTCGGCCGACAATTCCAGCGTGCGGCCCGGCGCTTCGCCCAGCCAAAAAGGGACCGTGGCCGGCGCCGCGTGGGCGTCCTCCACCACAACCTCGCCACCGCGGACATACACGATCCGCCACGACGTGTTGCCCAGCAGAAACACGTCCCCCTTGAGGCTTTCGATGGCGAAATCTTCGTTGACCGTGCCGACGAACGTGCGATCTTCGCGTGTAACGACGCGGTAGTCGGCCGTTTCGGGAATCGCCCCGCCAGAGGTGATCGCCGCCAGGCGCGCCGAGCGGCGGGGCCGCAAGCGGCCGTGGATCCGGTCGCGGTGCAGATAGTTTCCCTGGCGCGCGGCTCGGCCGATTCCCTCGCTGAGCATCTCCACGACCGTATCGAACTGTTCCCGAGTCAGGTCGCGATAGGGCCATGCCTTGCGGCAGAGATCGAACAACTCGTCTTCGCCCCATTCCTCACTCGCCACGGCGGCCACAATCTGTTGAGCCAGAATGTCGAGGGGCGCCCGGGGCACTTCGATCCGGTCCAGCCGCCGCCCGCGCACGGCCCGCACCAAGGCGCAGCACTCCAGCAACTCGTCTCGCGTGAGCGGAAACAGGCGTCCGCGCGGCGTGCCGCGAATCGAGTGTCCGGCCCGCCCGACGCGCTGCAGAAACGTGGCGATCGACCGCGGAGAACCAATCTGGCAAACCAGGTCGATGTAGCCGACGTCGATTCCCAGCTCCAGCGAGGCAGTGGCGACGATGGCCTTGAGCTGGCCCGACTGCAGCCGCCGCTCGGCGGCCAGCCGAAGTTCTTTCGAAAGGCTGCCGTGATGGCTGGCGACCGCGTCGTCGCCGAGCAGCTCGCGCAAGCGGTACGACACCCGCTCGGCCATCCGCCGCGTGTTGACGAAGATGAGCGTGCTGCGGTGGGCGAGCACGAGGGCCGCCAGCCGCTGATAGATTTCGTCCCACGTCTCGTGCGAACAGACGGCCGACAGCTCGGTCGGCGGCACTTCGATTCCCAGATCCAGAGCGCGGAGGTGTCCGGCGTCGATAACCTGGCAGCCTGCTGGCGCATCGCCTCCCGGATTGCCGTTGGTTTCCCCCGAATTGCCATTGGTTGTCGACGCCGATTGACCGCCATTTCCGACCAGGAATCGGGCGATCTCGTCGATCGGCCGTTGCGTGGCCGACAGTCCGATACGCGTCAAAGGCTGGCCGCACAGCGCCGCCAGTCGTTCCAGCGAAAGGGCCAGGTGCGAGCCACGTTTGTCGCGGGCCAAGGCGTGGATCTCGTCCACAATGACCGTGCGCACGCTGCGGAGCAGGCCGCGTCCCTTTTCCGAGGTGAGCAGCAAATAGAGCGACTCGGGAGTGGTGACGACAATGTGGGGGGGCCGCCGCATCATGGCCTGCCGGGCCGAAGCTGGCGTATCGCCCGTGCGAACCATGACTCGCAGCCCCGGTAAGCTCTGCCCGCTGGCGCGGGCCAGGGCCGCGATTTCGGCCAGCGGCACTTCCAGGTTGCGGTGGATATCGTTGGAGAGAGCCTTAAGTGGTGAAACGTACACCACCTCGGTTTCGTCGGCCAGCGTCCCGTGGGCGGCCTTTCGCACCAGCCGGTCGATGCAGACCAAAAAGGCCGCCAGCGTCTTGCCCGATCCGGTGGGGGCGGCAATCAGCGTATGCCGCCCTGCCACGATTTCCGGCCAGCCCGAAGCCTGGGCCTCGGTCGGTTCGCCGAACCGCTTGGCAAACCACTCCGCCGTCAGCGGATGAAACAGGGATTCCACCAAGGGGGTCGAGGAGCGGCGCGCGTGGGCTGAAGGTGTCACATCTGAAGGATAGAGTCGGCTGGTCGCCAATCCAAGTAGCGGGTCGTGGAATTTGTCGGCCCGCCTCGGATCCGAGCAATCTGCTTACAAATTGTGAGTTCTTCATCGAATGGGCAAAGGGCGGTGATGGCCGCGGGGCCTCGTGATCGCAGGTGGTCACGCGGAGGCTGACCTCTCTTCTTTAGACATCTAACTGGAACCTCGGGGGAGCAACCGAGGGGGCATTCCTGGGAGAACCTCTGGCGTATCGTTTTTGCCTCCCGGCCATTTTGCCGCGTTTCGCCCGGCGTCTCTCCGACCCTCGCGTAGAGAGAAGTGAACGCGCCCCCGCCGGCCACGGGAACCACGCACAAGTCAAACTTTGCCGGTTATGCTCGGTGCGCGGGGGGCGGGCGAAATGGAAAAACTAGAAGAGCACGATACTCCGATAGAAACCATGCTCCAGATAAAAACGGCCTTCGCGGTTGGCCGGCCTGTCGGTACTATTTGGGTCCGGGTCCGCCTGCTGGACGGCAGATGGGCCCCACTACAGCATGTCCGACTGCCGGCAGGACGCCGGTCCATGTAAGCAACAGGAGGTTGCCACGATGCGTGTTCTTCCGCTTGCGCAAGAAGTCCGCCAGATCGTCCGTCAGACGTTCGGCGACTTGGGGATCGACGACGACGCGATCGACGATCTGAACGAAACCATCCTCATCGACGCAGGCACCTATCGCGGTCGCTCGTACCAGACGGACGGTTACTTCGCCATGTGGCTGGTCGACGCCGGCCTGGTGCAGTTCTACGACGACGACGGCAACATGGTCTGCACCGTCAACCTGTTCAACGAAACCGAGCCCCAACGGATGGCCGCCTAGGAGCCGGCGGCCACCCTTTACGCGATGCCGTATTTTTCCAGCAGCCGATAAAGACTGCGGCGGTTGATGCCCAGGGCGCGGGCTGCCCGCGCCTTGTTGCCTTTTTCTCGTTCCAGCACGTCGACCACGTGCGCGCGCTCGATCTCCTCGAGCTTGTCGGTCTGGCCGTTGAGGGTGTGTCTTTCCTGCGTCGGCGAGCGAATTTCGCTGGGGAGGTCCTGCCACCGCACGCGAGATCCTTCCGCAAGAATCTTGGCCCGTTCGATGATGTTGATCAGTTGCCGGATGTTGCCCGGCCAGGGGTAGGCCTCCAGCGCCTGCATCGCTTCGGGTTCGATTTCCCAGTTGGGGCCGAGAAATTTGCCGACCAGCAAGGGGACGTCGCCGGTTCGCTTGCGCAGGGGGGGCAATTCCAGCGACATGACGTTGATGCGGTAGTAAAGGTCTTCGCGAAAACGCCCTGCCTTGACTTCTTCGGACATGCTGCGGTTCGTGGCCGCCAACAACCGCACGTCGACGCGGCACTCCTTCAGCGAGCCGACCCGCCGGAACGAGCCGTCCTCCAGCACGCGGAGCAGCTTGGCCTGCAGCGAACCGGGCATCTCGCCGATTTCGTCGATCATCAGTGTGCCGCCGTCGGCCAGTTCAAAGAGGCCCTGCTTGGCGCTCACGGCTCCGGTGAACGACCCTTTCTCGTGGCCAAACAACTCGCTTTCCAGCAGCGTTTCTGGCAACGCGGCACAGTTGATGACAACCAGCGGCTTGTCGGCCCGCCGACTGGCACGGTGCAATGCGCGGGCGACCAGTTCTTTGCCGGTGCCGCTCTCGCCCTGAATAAGAATCGCCTTGTCGGTCGGACCGGCCCGCTCGATCAGGCGCAACACCTCCTGGATAGCCGCCGAGCGCCCCAGAATCTCTGACGATGGCTGGCTGCGCTCCAGCACCGCCTTGAGCTGCTTGTTCTCCTTGCGGAGCTGCCGCTGCTCGAACGCTTTCTGCACGACAACTTCTAGCTCCGTGAGCGGGAACGGCTTGGTCAGAAAGTCGTGCGCGCCGCGCTTCATGGCTTCGACCGCCGTTTCGATCGTCCCTTGTCCCGTGAGCATCACCACTTCACAGTCGGGACTGCCGGCCTTGAGCTTTTCCAGCAATTCCAGACCCGACAGGCCCGGCATCACCAGGTCTACGACCGCTACGTGAAACTGCCGCCGAGCCGCCAGTTCGAGCGCCGTCTCCCCGTCGGCCGCCTCTTGAATGCGGTAGCCCCGGCGAGAGAAACGGCGTACCACGGTGGAACGATATTCCGTGTCGTCATCTACGATGAGCAAGTCGATGTTTTCCATTTTCTTGTGCTGTAGGACACGCGCTGAATGGGTTCTGAGTGGGAAAAAGCAACGCCTGTGCCGGTCTCTCGGTTCGCCGTTTGGCCTCGAAAAAAGGCGATTCTTTTAACGCCGCGGCTCGCGTCGCGGTGTGCGGAGGCGCGGCGAGCGTGCGTTTCCGCACACACCAATCTTACTCCCTGGCGAGGCGGACTGCCCCTTGCCGGGCGGCAAACCGCCTGAAATCGTCCTTCCCGCCGCGTGCTCGGGACATGCGGCACCTCACTTGCTTCATACAAGGGTCGTCGAGCAAGTAACCGAGGAATCGCACTTTGGAGTCCATCAAATGAACAGCGCCATCGAGCGACTGCTGACTCTGCGTGTATCGGATGTGATGTCGCGAAACGTGACGAGCATCGAAGCCAGCAAGACCATGCCGGAAGGAGCCACGATCCTCACGCAGCATTTTATCTCCGGCGCGCCGGTTGTCGGCCAGCAGGGTGAGTGCGTCGGCATACTCAGCGCCACCGATTTTGTGCGCTGCATTGCGGAATCAGCCCGAGTGGAACGAGAAACTGGCGAGAAACTCAACGGCGAATCGGAAGGTCGCCATGCGTGTGCGGTCGAGGCAACCGATTCGGTCACCTCGCACATGTCGGCCCTGTTGCAAACCGTCGAGGCCAATCAGCCGTTGATGGAAGCCGCGCGGCTCATGTGCCAGAGCCATATTCACCGCCTCGTTGTACTGGACGCGCAACACCATCCGGTCGGCATGTTAACCTCGCTCGACATCGTGGCTGCGGTTATCAACGCAGTCGAAGAATAATCGCAACGTTTCCACAAGCCAAACGCCGCAAAAGGGGCACAACAGGATCCGACGATGTCCCATTTACGTTTCGATCCGGCCACGACCGATTGGGTGATCTTTGCGCCGTCGCGGGCGCTGCGGCCCCACCAGCCGCCTTCGCCGGCGCCCCTTGCCGCTGCCGCTCCGGCGCAGTGCCCGTTCTGTCCGGGCAACGAAGCCTTCACCCCGCCGGAAATTTACGCGGCCCGCGGACCGGGGCCGAACGTGCCGCGCAACTGGCGGGTGCGTGTCGTGCCCAACAAGTTCCCCGCTCTGCGGATCGAAGAAGACACGCGACGCATCGAAGAGACTCCCGCCTTTCACTACATGGGAGGCTGCGGCGCTCATGAGGTCGTCGTCGAGTCGCCCGACCACGACGCGTTTCTCGGACAGCAGTCCGTCGAGCAGATCGAGCTGGTGCTTCGCACGGTGCAGCTCCGCCACCAGGACCTGATGCGAGACCACCGTTTCCAGGCCATCATCGCGTTCAAGAACCACGGAACGGCGGCGGGCACATCCCTGGCCCACCCGCACTGGCAAGTCATCGCCACGCCGGTCGTCCCACGGCTGCTGCGGCAGAAGCTGGCGGTGGCCGCAGAATACTTCGACCGCACGGGAGACTGCCTGTATTGCGTGGCTTTGCGAGACGAACTCACGGCCAACAAACGGATTCTGGCGAAAAACGACGAGTACGTGGCCTTCCTGCCCTACGCGTCGCACGTGCCCTTCGAGACATGGATCGCGCCGCTCACGAGGCAGGCCACGTTTGCCGCGGTCGACGGCGGCCTGCTGCGGCCGCTGGCCCACCTTTTGCGCGCCGTTTTGCTGAAGCTCTACACGGCGCTCGACAACCCGTGCTTCAACCTGACGATCGACAGCGTCTCACGCGGCGATGAGAGCAAGGAGTATTTCATGTGGCACATGCGCATTCTGCCGCGACTGACGACGCCTGCCGGTTTCGAGCTGGGCAGCGGCATGGCGATCAACACGGTCTTGCCGGAAGATGCCGTCAGCTTCCTATCTGAAGTCGCCACAACGGAGAACCATGCGCTGAAGAGCTTACTCGATGGCGCCGCAGCATCGGCCAGGCCCGTGCCGGCGACCGCGAGCACCTGACGGCAGGCGGCAAAACGATGATCGTTTTTCTTGACGAAGAAAGGGCTTACCTCTACTGGGTCACGCACCATCGTGCGGGCTACGTGCTCGACTGTTTCCGCAAGCCGACGAAGAACCGGCTTATGCTCCATCGGGCCACCTGTCCGCAGATCAAGATGTGCCGCGGCAAACGGACGCACTGGACAACCGGCCGCCACGCCAAAGCCTGTTCCCTCGACGCCGATTCGCTCAAGGCCTGGGCCATGGAACAGGCGCAGGCCGAGCCCGAGTGCTGCGCCGGTTGTCTTGGCGACGCTTCCTCGGATACCCCGCCGCGACACCTCAGCCACCTCGACAAAGAAGTGCTCTCGTTTGTTCTGGAAGTGGCTATGCTGCACCTCGACGACCGCGACGCCACTTATCTGCTCACGGTCGGCAAGACGGCCAAGTGTCTGGCGAAGACGCCCGGCCAGCTCGGCGCGACCCTGCGGCGCCTCGTCGACGACGGTTTGCTCGAGCTCGTCGGCAAGGTCGGGCCCGGGAACGCCGCACCCGTCGGCTGCCGGCTGATGCCGACCGTCGCAGCCATGCGGACGCTCCCCTGTTACCAGGAGTCAAGCGACGCAGAGATCGCGAAAGAACTGTCGACCCTGACGTCAGGCTGGGACGAGCGCAGCGAGCCCCGTTAAGCCATTCAAGATCGAAAGGGCGCTGGTACTGTATTGCGTTCGTGAATTGCGACTTCGAGGCGCATCCTCGTTTAACTCTAACCGGGAGCCAACGCCGACCGCGAGGCTGGAACCGCCAACCGAATTGCACTTCCGGTCCGGCATTCGGCGTCCTCCCCACGGTTAAAGTAAAACGACCGTAGCGTAGAAGGCGAAACTGGACACGGCGCTAATAACCAAACGGCCCTCGAAGCGCGCCTCCCATGTAGCCGCCGGTGCTCGTGGCCGGATTCAGGCGGCCGTCGAAAGAGCCGCGGTAAAATAGATCGACGCTGCCCGCGCCGTAACCCGGTAAGCCTGGAACAGCAGGATAAGGGCCCGACTGGGGCAGATAGGCCGGACCGCCGCCGAGATCCGGAAACCGGCCGTCCATGTAGGGCCGCAGCGTTCGGGCGTCGAAGCGGGCTAAGTCGTCGTTGAGGTCGGCCATCCTTTGGTTGATGTACCAGCGATGGTATGACTTCGGGTCGTAGTCGTACCACCGGTCTCCGGTCCAGTAGGCCCAGCGTCCGCCGTCGCGATAGTACCACCAGTGACCGTTGCGAAATGAGTATCGCCACCGATTCTCGGTAGACGTCCGGGGCGGCAGATTGGACCGCTGCTGTGCCAGCCCCCCTTCGATAGCGGGCGGCTTGCGCGCGGCGTCTTGAGGCGACCCTGTCGCGGCAGCCAACGCGGAGGCAAGGACACACCATAGACATGTCACGCCAGATGCCATTCGGATCATAACCGGCTCCTTTCAGCGTTCGCGTGGCGATAGGTGCGCGGCGGACGCGGACCATACTTAAATTCTAGGGCAGCTTTGGCTGCAGAGAATCCGCGTCCCGGCAATCTCGCCCAACGAGGCGAGCGATTCGCGACAAACTCGAACTTTCTGGAAATTGCCACTATACTGAGCGAATGCCCGGCAATTGGAAAAAATGCCGGGACTCTCCCAGCGGTTTGATCTGCCATGGAACAGCCCGGCCCGCCGCCCGGCGCACAACGAAGCCACAGGTTGCGCCGCTTCTGGCTTGTGCTCGCGGGCAGCATTCTGATTCTTGGGGTTGCCGGCACGACGGTCTGGTTGCGGTACCGCCAGGAGATCCTTCCGTCCGAACGGGCCGACCCCGCGCTCTTTCAGGCGTTGCCGCGAATGCGCGCCGTGTCGAGTTTTGTCGCCTCGCAAGAGTGCCGGGATTGCCACCCGCGAGAGTATTCAAGCTGGCATGACAGCTTTCATCGGCAAATGACCCAAGTCGCCCGCCCCGACACGGTGCTGGGGCCTTTTGACGGCACAAAGATCGAAGACGGCGGCCAGGTTCATCAACCCGTTCGTCGAGGCGACGAGTTGTGGCTCGAATCGTCGCCGGCCGTCCCGCTTGTGTCGCAGCAAGCCGCGTCCGAAGGCGAGGGCACTGGAGAGACTGTGTCTGCCCGCACCGCCAGGCGCGTCGTGATGACGACCGGCGCGCATCACATGCAACTCTTCTGGAGCGCCGGCGGGGACGGCAATCTCCTGGACGAGTTGCCGGTCGTCTACCTCCGCGATGAACGGCCCGGCAAAAGCCGCTGGGCACCTTTGGAAGCCAGCTTTCTGTCGCCCACCCCGCCGGGCTTCGCGTCGCAGGCACACTGGAACCGCGACTGCATCTTGTGCCACGCCACCGGCGGCAAGCCGGGGCTGTCCGCACAGAGCGGCCCCGCGAACACGAAGGTCGCCGAGCTAGGCATTGCCTGTGAGGCATGTCATGGCCCCGGCGAAAGACATGTGGCCCTCCACCGCTCGTCTGGGGGCGGCCAGTCTCATGAGAACACGGGGGCGGGTTCCCCGGAGTCTACCGATCAGCACATCGTCAATCCGGCTCGCCTCCCTCCGGAAAGATCAGCCCAGGTTTGCGGCTACTGCCATGCGATGGCAAGTTTTGTGACGGACCAACTGGCGGAAGATTTCCTCGTTTCCGGCGGCGGCTACCGGCCCGGCGACGACTTGAGCCAGGTTCGGGTGACCGTGCTCCCCTCGCGGCTCTCCGACGAGCAACTCAGCGGCATCCGCCAGAAAAATCCCTTTTTCGACGGAAGTTATTGGCCCGACGGCATGATTCGCGTGGCCGGCCGTGAATATAACGCCCTGCTCGAATCGGCCTGCCGGCAAGGCGGCATGACGTGCCTCTCGTGCCATTCGATGCACCAGAGCAAGCCGGACGACCAGTTGGCGCTCGGCAAGGAGGGAAACGAAGCCTGCTACCAATGCCACGCCTCCTATCGTGAAAACCTGACGGAACACACGCGACACTTGCCCGATTCAACCGGCAGCCAGTGTTACAACTGCCACATGCCGCACACCACGTACGGCCTCTTCAAGGCGATCCGCAGCCACCAGATAAGCAGTCCCAGCGTCGCCGCGACCCTGAAGACAGGACGGCCGAACGCGTGCAATTTGTGCCACCTGGATCGGACTCTGTCGTGGACGGCGCAACAGCTTTCGTCCTGGTACCAGCACCCGGCGGTTGCACTCGACGACGACCAACGTTCGATCTCGGCCGCCGCATTGCTGCTGCTCTCCGGCAACCCGCTTCAGCGGGCGCTCCTTTCTTGGGGCGCCGGGTGGGCTCCCGCACTTGAGGTGTCCCGGCGGAACTGGCTTCCTCCCTTGCTGGCAATTCTCCTCGACGACCCATCGCCCGTGATGAGGAGGGTTGCCTCACAGTCTTTGGTGTCGATCGATTCCCGCTACGCGATCGACTACGACTTTTGTGGACCTGCGCAGCAACGCAGGGCGGCCCGCGAGCATGTCCTGCAAATATGGGCGGATTTAACGTCACAACAGGCCGAAGCGCAACCCGCAGGGGTTCTCATCGAACCCGACGGGACCTCGAACGAGGGAGAGATCGAGCGGTTGCTGCGCCAAAGGGACGACCGCGGACTGCCGATCAGTGAATAGAGAGAACGGCGAATAAAAAAAGAAAATCTTTGACAACTTTCAGCCGACGCTGGTATATTCACGGTCCGGACCTGAAGAGGCGACGTTTCATTTCATTCCCGCGTCGAGTTCCCTTTCGTAATCTCGCCCAGGAGGTCGGTCATGAGGCGCATTGCGTCGCGCGCAGCTTTCACGCTCGTGGAACTGCTGGTTGTCATTGCCATTATTGGCATTCTCATCGCCTTGCTGCTGCCTGCCATACAGGCCGCACGGGAGGCAGCTCGTCGCAGCACTTGCACAAACAACCTGAAGCAGATCGGGGTGGCCTTGCAAGCCTACACCGATGTTTATGGCAGGTTCCCGATGCCGGGCTGGCAACAGGATCCTTCGCTGGGATGGCAAGCCCGTTATAGCAATCGCACGCGGTTACTGCCGTTCATGGAACAACAGAGCATTTACAATTCACTCACGTTTCTTGGGTTTAGCGGTGTCGAGCAGAGCCTGATGCCTGATCGCGTCACGCCGGTCGAGAACGTGATTGTTCCCTCATTCATCTGCCCTAGCGACGATGCCCCCAAATACCATATGTGGAGCGGGCACGCGAACGTGAACTATACGGGATCGATCGGTGCTCAATCTTGGCCCTCGCATTATGGCGCCGAGGTCAGCCAGGTGGTGGGCGTGAGCCCGTACAGCGGCGATACGCAAGGGAATTACTTCGGAGACGCACCCTACGGTCACGGTAATGATTATGAGGGCTCCGGAACCTACATTTCGGGTGTCTTTTCCCGCGGCAGTACCGTTGTGGGGCGGGATTGGTCCGCGACGTTTGCCGATATCACCGACGGCACGGCTAATGTGATCGCTTTCGGCGAAACGCGCGCGCCCATGTGCAGTGATCACGGGCAGGGCGGCTGGCTGGAGGCGAACAGCGGTTGGGTCGCCGGCACGGCACCGCCCATCAACTTCCCCACCTGCATCGGAGACAATGTCCCAGGAAGCAATATCGCCCTAACCGCATCTACCGTGTGGTCCCAGGGAAACAAGCTCTATCAGATGGACAACTGGGCCACGAACTGCGGGTTCAAGTCCAAGCATCCGACAGGCGCCCAGTTTCTTTTCTGCGACGGATCTGTGCACTTTTTGAAGGAAACCATTAACTACGACGCCTATCAGCGATTGGGCGATCGTCACGATGGCAGGATGGTGGACGCCGGCACCGGTGCCATGCAATAAAGATCACGCGCGTCGTACCCAAGGGCGGCACTTCTCAACGAGGATGATTCTTCCTCCGCGAACGCGCTCTGCCCTTTTTGGGCAGCGACTTCAAAACTGGGCATGGAGAGAAAATGATGCGGCCAAGACTGTGTGTGTTATTGTTTTGCGCGGCTGTGCCGCTCGCCAGTTGTAACCGGGCGCCGACCGTTGCCACCTACCCCATCTCGGGCAAAATCACGCTCCGGGGCAAAGCTTTGGAAGGTGCCACGGTCACGTTCTCCAACACGAATCCCGACGCGCCGTCCGCCGGAGCGACGACCGACAGCCAAGGCAACTTTCGTGTATCGACTTACATAGGCCCACAGCAGGTGTACTCGGGAGCCGTCGCCGGCGATTATGCCGTCGTGATCACCAAGCTCAGCAGTGCGGCAGCAAGCAGTGGGTCGGACCGCATGTCGAAAATGCAGAATGCCTCTGATGAGGAGCGCCAACGCATCATGCAAGAGCAATGGCAGCCGATCATGGATCAGGCGCAGACGGGCTCAAGAAAGCCGAAGTCCGAGATTCCGGAGAGATACACCAACTCGATGACAACTCCTCTGAAAGTCACGGTCGTGGTCGGTGAGAACCCTCCTTACGATTGGGACCTGACCGATTAAATCTGTCAGTGTGGAAATGGCGGCCGCGGTTGATGGTCTTCGAATTGTTCGCCCGGTGAGGCAGCACCGCCGAGTCCCGCGGCAAGTCGCGATCTTGGTGGTGACGGTGGTTCTGTGCGCCATCGGTTGGAACGCTGTGGGCTATGCGCGGCTTCGTTTGGCAATCGTCGCCGCGCGCCAGCATCTGCGCAACGTGGAGCCGCTCCAGGCCGCCGAGTCCCTCAGAAGGGTATCTGCCTCGTTCCCGGAGTGTGCTGAAGTCGAATTCTTGTTGGGTGTTGCCAACCGACGTGCCGGAAGGCGGGGCGAAGTCGAATCGCATCTGGCGCGTGCGGAACAGCTAGGGTGGGATCCGCGTGCGATCAAGCACCAGAGATACCTGGCCTTGTTTGAAATCGGCGATTTCAAGCGCGCCGGCCCCTATATAAAGCAACTTGTCGCGGAGGGGGGAAACGACGACGATGCGGAGGAGGCCTGCGAAGCTCTCATTCGTGGCTATTTCGCGGGCCTCTTGTTTCGCGAGGCCGAGCTGGTCATCGACTATTGGCATCAATGGCAACCGCTGAATCCTCGGCCCCTGTTGTTTCGTGCAGACGCCGCCGTGCTCTTGCACAACCTGTCGTCTGAGATCGCCGCCTACCGAGAGATTCTTCAGTTCGCGCCGCAACACTACGAGACGCGAATGCGCCTGGCCCAGGCCCTCCTCGAAAACCACGACTTTGGAGAGGCTTTTGACCTGCTGGAGGGATGCGCCCGCGAGCGGCCTGATGACCCCTCGAATCTGATCGGCCTGGCAGCCTGCCTTGAGCAGCGAGCGGAGCTGCCCCAGGCGCAAGAGCGGCTCGAACAGGCCCTTCGATACCCGCTGTCGCCCTCGCAGCGGGCGGTCGTCTTGAGCCTTGAGGCACGGATGGCGGTGTCTGCGCGGCGCCAAGAGGAGGCCATCGATCGGCTGACCGAAGCGGTGAAATTGGTGCCGGACGACCTGGCGAACATCTACTCCCTGGCCCAAGCACTGTTGAGAGCCGGGCGGGAGGCAGAAGGCCAGAAGTATCTCGCCCGATGGCGGGAACTGAAGAAGATCGACGACCGGCTCGACGAAATTCGAGACGTCGTGCTGCGAGATCCCGACAACGCCGATCTGCGATGCGAAATCGGCAAGTTACTAATAGCCAAGAACAGCGAGAACGTCGTGGGCGTCAACTGGCTTCTGTCGGCGGTCATGCGTAATCCGAATCATCGCCCCTCGCACGAGGCGCTCGCCGAATACTACCGTTCGGCAGGACGCGAGGATCTGGCACAAAAGCACCAGTTGGCGGCCCAGACCGCCGATACGGGGCAGCAGCCGGTTGGGAATTCGGTGACGACAATTCCGTGACGACGATTTTTTTGTGGCGACGTTGGCAAACGTATAGAGCAGCATTCGCCGCTCAGGGGCGCGATCGTCACCTGGGCGGAGGTTGCAGCGGGACGGGCAATCGTAGGTGATCGTTGCCATGGAGCGATTCGCGAGAAAGTTTTCCGCAGCTTGTCTGGTCGGCACCGGGGCTGTCCTCTGGCTACTCTGGCACCAGCAGGCGCCCGCGCAGCAGTTCGGCCGCGCGATGGAGGCCTTCCGCTCGCGGGACTGGGAAAGGGTGCAGTACGGGCTTTTGGGTTTGAAGACGGCGTCCGGATACGAATCGCGGGCGATTCTCTTTTCGGCCGCCCTGCACCTGCAACGGAAAGAGTTTGGGCCCGCGCTCGAGGAGTTGGAACTGGCCGCGGCGCATCCCGATGTGCGGGCTGCCGCGCTGACCCTGGCGGGCGAAGCCCTTTATGGACAAGGGAAGCTACGCCCCGCGGAGAAGACGTTCCGCCGCGCGCTGGAAGTCAACGCAGACGAAATCGAAGCGCACCGCTGGCTGGCTATCGCCTACTACGACATCGGGCTGATGACGGCCGCACTGGGGCATCTGCAGCGAGTGGCCGACCTTGATCCCCACGACCCGCGCCCGCACCGAATCATGGGGGTGATCCACATGGATCACGGCAACCCCGTCGCGGCGGTGGACGATTTCGAAGAATCGGTACGCAGAGATCCGGCGCAGCCCGACCGGGACGACATCCTGCTGGAACTGGGCCAATGTCAGCGACAATTGCACCGCTACGACGATGCCCGCCGCACGCTGTCGATGATCGAGGAGTCGGCCGACTCGCTGGCGCTGCTGGCAGACATTGACTATCATCAGAATCGGGCGGCCGAAGCCGGGCAGCACGCCCGAGAAGCCCTGAAACTTGCCGCAGACCAACGCCTGGCTTTGTTGGTGCTAGGCAAGATCGCCTTCGACGAGCGCCGTTTTGCCGACGCCGTGGAGACCTTGACGCGGGCCGCACGCGCCGCACCCAAGGACTACGACATCCACTACGCACTCGCCACGTCTCTGCGGTCGGTTGGCAGGAACGAGGAGGCGGAAGAAGAGTTGCACGCGGCGGAGGAATTGCACGAATTGGGCCGGCGCGCCGAGGACCTGTTTCAGCAAGCCACCGCCGACCCCGAGGACGCCGGAGTGCGCTATCAGCTTGGCATGGTGTCGGAACAATTGGGCCTCGACCAGTTGGCCGAAACGTGGTTCAAGGCCGCCGCACTGCTGGCACCGAATGACCAACGAGCGCGGGCCAGGCTGGCCGAGTTGAAGCAGCGAGGGGGGCAATGGAACGGGCCGCTGCGTCGTGGCGTGGCTCGTAGCGGAATGTCGTTGATTGAACCTTAGGAACCAACGAAAATAATGTCCGCGACTCACGCCGGCGAGCGGGAGGTATGAGCCTCCCGGTGGTGCAACGGACCGCGCGTGACGCCACACCTGCGACAACGAGGGACCCACCGGGAAGCTGACGCGTCCCGCTCGCATAGCAGCGAACGTGGAGGTTATTTTTCGTCTGATCCTTGATCGAACCCCTTGAGGTTGGTGGTCGGTCCCATAGACGCCGTGATCGCTCGTCCCCGCGCTCTAATGTGGCTTTCGGTTGCTCCCATCGCACTGGCGGCAGCCGGCTGGCTGAGCTGCCGCAACTCCCGCTCGGCGGCCGGCAGCCGAGAAATACTCGCCCCTCACGGCACGCGGATCGAAGAGTACATGGGCGACGGGAGTTGTGCCGAATGTCATGCGGCCGTCCACCAACAGCAATGCCGCAGCCGCATGGCTCGCGCCCTGACCTTAGGCGCCGACCTCCCGGGCGATCAGATCGTTAGCCCGGGCGAGGTGAACGACTCGGCCAACGGCTTGACCTACCGCGTCTCGCGTGAGTCCGACGGCTGGCGGCTGGAGGTCGTTCGGGGCGAGGAATACGCAGTCGCGCCAATTTCTTATTTCTTGGGGTCGGGGGAGCGCGGACTGACCCCACTCTGGGAGCAGGACCCGGACAACTACGTCGAGCTCCGGATCAGCTACTACGCGGATACCGAGACCTGGGATTTCACTCCCGGTCAGGAAGACGCGGCGCCGGTCGCGCTACCGGATGCCCTGGGAAGGCAGATAAGCAAGAAGGGGCGATTTGGCTGCTTGACGTGTCACTCAACCCTCTTGGTGCAAGATCGCGGCAAGATCGATCTTGACCGGTCGCTCTTCGGCGTGCATTGCGAGCGGTGTCACGGTCCGGGACGGCAACACGTCGAGGCCGCTAAACGGGGCGACGTGTTGCCGACCAGGAACCCCGCGGTCGCTCAGGCCACTTCGCTCGCGGGCCGGTTTTTCGAGGGCGAAGTGCCCGATACCCCGCAAGACAAATTCCTCTGGTCGGTTGCCAAGGCGCGGGACGAGCGGCTCATTCGCGATCTGTACATGTGCGGCGATTGCCACGGCCGAAGCGCCCTCCACAACGAATCGGACGACACCGAGTTGGCGATGTTCCAAGTCGCCGCGCTGGCGGCGAGCAAATGCTATCAACGCGGCCCCGGCAAGATACGCTGTACGGACTGTCATGACCCGCATCGAGACATCGCCGATACGGACGGCGCGCGCTATGTCGCGGTCTGCCTGGGATGCCACCAGGATGCGGATTCTCTCGCCCAGCCGGCGCGTACCGCGGGGCAAGTGCCCGCGAAGACCTGTCCTGTCGATGCACGAGGCGGGTGCATCGAATGCCACATGCCGAAGAAATCGCCCATGTACCGCACGCGGTTTACGCACCACCGCATTGGCCTGCACTCTTAGAACAACCGGCATGGTCGTCTCGCCTGCCCACTGTCCTCCGAGAGGCTGTTAACGCTGCTGGCAGACCATTTCCAGCGCTAGACAGTTCCTCCGCCCTCGACTACCTTCGCAGTTGGAACCTTGTCCGTCCCTCTTTATCCCCCGCCGGTGAGAAGCCAATCTCCAATAAGCAATCCGGCGCGTGGGCGCCCGCCAGCGCCGGGAAGACGAGCACGGCTGATCTTCATCGTGGCGGTGCTGGTCTCCATGGCGGGCGCGGTCTGGGCCGCCTGGATGGGCGCCCATCCCCCTGGTTCGCCGAAGAAGAACCGTGCGGCCGACGAACAACCGTTTGTCAACGCAGCGGAGAAGCATCCCAGCGGCGATGCTCCCGAGGGCATGGTCTGGATACCCGGCGGGCGATTCTGGATGGGGGCGGCCAAGGAAGATGAGGACCGATTTCCCGAAGCACTGCCGCAACACCTGGTCTACGTCGATGGCTTCTGGATGGATCGCACGGAAGTCACCAACGAACAGTTCCAAAAGTTTGTCGACGCGACCGGATACGAAACGGTCGCCGAGCGAGAGCTTGACCCGGTCGATTTTCCCGGCGCCGATCCCGCCCAACTCGTGCCCGGTGCGATCGTGTTCACTCCTCCCCAGAGAGACGTGCCGCTCGACGACTACACCCAGTGGTGGCAATACGTGCCGGGCGCGAACTGGCGGCATCCCGATGGTCCGCAAAGCGATCTCGGCGGGCGAATGGACCATCCTGTTGTGCACGTCTGCTGGGAGGATGCGGCCGCCTACGCCGGGTGGGCCGGCAAACGACTGCCGAGGGAAGCCGAATGGGAATTCGCCGCCCGTGGCGGTCTCGATCGGCAGCCTTACGTCTGGGGCGACGAGTTCCAGCCGCAAGGGCGCTGGCGGGCCAACACCTGGCAGGGCGTCTTCCCCTCGCGCAACACGGCGGAAGACGGCTACCTCACGACCGCCCCGGTCGCCTCGTTCGAGCCCAACGGTTTCGGGCTCTACGACATGGCAGGCAACGTTTGGGAATGGTGCGCCGACTGGTATCGCCCCGACTATTACCGCTACAGTTCCAGCGAGAACCCGCAGGGACCGGACAGCAGCTTCGATCCACAGGAGCCGGGCGTGGAAAAGCGCGTCCAGCGAGGAGGTTCGTTCCTGTGCTGCGATGAGTACTGCGCCCGTTACCGTCCCGGCGCACGCCACCCCGGTGCGGTCGACAGCGGCGCATCGCACACGGGATTTCGGTGCGTGAAAGATGTAACCCCAAGGTGACTCGATGCGATCTGAAGGCCAACCCATGGCGCGCCGCCTGAGAACAGGCGTGACCCGGCGACAGTTTCTGGCGACGACGACCGCCGCATCAGCCCTGGGGGTCACCTCGCTGGCGCAACGATTGAAGGCCGACACGCCGGGCACGCTGCCGCGCGTGGCGTCGATCAACTCGATCTACCGTTACAAATCGCACGCCTACCACATCGCCGGCCGATTCATTCATGGATACACGCGCGAGGGCGTCCACCACCAGCCGCCGTTTCAGCTCGTGCGGATGTACAACGACCAGTACCCCGAAGATGACCTGAGCCGCGAGGTCTGCAGCCGCCACAAGGTCGAGCTCTGCCGGACGGTCGCCGAAGCGCTCGGCGGCGACCGGCTGGACGTCGACGCGGTGCTCCTGATTTGCGAGCACGGCGACTACCCGCTCAACGAGTTCGGGCAGATTCTCTACCCGCGTTATGAACTGTTTCAACAAATCGTGGACGTCTTTCGGCGCAGCAAGCGGAGCGTGCCGGTCTTCGTCGACAAGCACCTCTCTTACGATCATCGCCGCGCCGCCGAAATGGTGGCGACCGCGCGGGAGCTGGATTTCGGCCTCATGGCCGGTTCGTCGCTGCCCGTGACGTGGCGACGGCCGGAGATCGAGCCGCCGCTGGGCACGCCGTTCACCGAGGGACTGCTGCTCTACGGCTACGACCGCAGCATCGACGAGATCTACTGGTTCCACGCCTTGGAATCGCTCCAGTGCATGCTCGAGCGCCGCCGGGGCGGAGAGACGGGCGTGAAGTCGGTCGAATGTCTGGCGGGCCAGGACGTCTGGAAGGCGGGCGACGCGGGCCGCTGGTCGTGGAAGTTGTTTCACGCGGCTGCCGGCCGCAGCCCAAGCTACAACATCGGCGACCCGCGTGAGAATGTGCGCGAGCCGAAGGCCATCTTCATCGAGTATCGCGACGGCACGCGCGGCGCGGTGCTGAACCTGCCCGAGCAACTCTCGGACATGAATTTCGCGGGCGCGGTGCAGGGCCAGGACGAGCTCCTTTCGACCGACTTCTATCTGCCGGCGCCGCCCGGCGCCCGCTTCTTCGACCCGCTCACGGCGAATATCGAAGGATTCTTTGCCGGCGGCAAGCCGCCCTATCCGGTCGAGCGGACGCTGCTCACCAGCACGCTGCTCGATCTGGCGTTGCACTCCCTGCACGACGGCAGCCGCAAGATCGAGGCCGACGCGCTCGACATCCGGTACCAGCCGCCGGCCGACAGCGGCTTTTTCCGGGGGCGATACACCGACGCGGGATAAATGCCGGGGTCTCGCGGCTTTCCCGCTCTTGCCTCGAACCTCGATCGACACGCGCGTGTCACGCTCGAATCGGACGCGATGCACCATGCCGGAGGTCTGCCGCACGTGAACACTCCCGTCGTCTGCCGGAAGGCGACTCCCCACGAACGGCATGCCATCTGGAACGTCAGGACGGCATCCATCAAAGCGCTTTGCAAGAGCCATTACGGCGAAGAAACGGCCGAGGCCTGGGCTAATGTGCCGCCTCCGGATGACTTTGAAGACGTGATTCGCTCGCACGATTTTCTGGTCGCCGAGAACGACACCGTCCTCGTCGGATTCGGTTTCCTCAACCAGCGGACGGCGACGTTGGAAGCCATTTTTGTGGCGCCCGAGTTCGCGAGACGAGGAATCGGCACGGCTGTTCTAGCGGCTCTTGAAGAGATTGCGCGCGGGGCTGGCCTGAGCCGCCTGGGTCTGTCGGCGTCCTTAAACGCCGTGGGTTTCTACGCCCAGGCCGGCTATCAAGCGATCGAACCGACGATCTGGCCTCATCCGGCCGGTTTCGATTTGCCGTGCGTCGCCATGGCAAAAGACCTGAGTCGTCCATTTCCGAACCCACCGGCCCAAACTAAGCGCGAAGCGTAAGCCGCCGCTTCGGGTTCGTGTCTCTGGCAGAACTTCTCCTCAAGGACTCCGGGCCGACAACTCGACTCCGTCGCGGGAGGGCGCCGGCACGAACCTGTATTCGCCCCCCGTCCAATCCGCGATCCTCAGCATCGTCCGGCAGCTTCGCTCGTCTTCGTAAGCGATGGTGTGGATCGGCGTGCGGTTGTGGTTGTGGCGCTGGATGAATTCCAAAACGGTTGCCTCCGGAACGTCAAAGATTCCGTCCGACAACAGAAAAATCGCGCTGGCGTGCATGTTCAAGCCAAGCTGCAACGCCCGGCGCGGATCGGTCGACTCGCCCGTGCGAACCGTAGAGAGCCAATCGTTCAGGCGGCGTTTGTGCTCGGGCGTGGCCGGCAGCGCGCGAGGCGCAACCGACTGCTCGTCGAACATACGACGAGTCTGGCCGTTGAAGAGGATCACGTAAAAGGACTGATCGGGCGAGAGCCGCTCGATCGACGCCCTCAATTCGGCCAGCGCCCGTATCAAGCGGCTTACGTCGCTCGCTCCTCGACCGCGCCCAATATTCATGCTGGGCGAGGTGTCAACCAGGTAAACGAATTGGTTGCCCTGAGCAAGCGTGCCAAAAAACGAGGCCCCCTCAGCCGAATTGGGCTTCTCGATCGGCGTCGTCTCCGAGCTATCGTGAGCGCTGACCAGGCTCGTCTCCATCGAGGCGACCTGGATGGCGTCGTGCACGACGGGATCCTCCGCCGGCGCAAACGGGTCGCTGTCGAACGCCTGGTTCTCGTCCGCATCCCGCGGCAACATCAGTTCGTTCACCAGCAGGATCTCGGGCTGGGGAAGCGGCTCCGTCGTCCCGATCTTGATCAAGAGCGACCCGCCCGCCCCGCCCGCCACGGAGTGAAAGAACCACGTCAGCAGCAGGAGCATGATCATGTGGAACGCCAGCGACGCAAGCAAGCTGCGCCGCAGCGCCCGTCGTACCGAATGATCGGCGATCATGCGGAATGTCCTGCTGGGCGGAAGACCGGCTTCGTCGCCTTTCGCCCCCGCGAAAGGACGTCCCCTCGCGGAAACGAACGGCGACTTGACCAATAGCCACGAATCGTGCACGGTTTTACCCACGTTCCGAGCCATCGAGGGCGCGCAACGCGAGCGGTAAGCTCTATTCTCGGCTCGCCCGCCGGGCAAAGCAAGAGCCGCCGCAACCCAGGCCCCAATCGGTTACCACCAGCCTCGTGCCGGTCGGAAGACTTCACTGAATATCGCCGTCGCTGACGACCGCGCTGGTCAGGTATTTCCACACGGTCGTGTTGGGCACCATCATAGCGCCGGGCGGCATCACCTGCTGCCCGTAGCTGCTCATCAGCAGGCAGTAAACCCGGTAGTCGACGTCCTGCGACATGAAACGGCTGTGGGCGTCGCAGAAGAGCATGTTCACGCCGGTCGGATGGTTGCTCGACGGCCGGGCGTTGGTGTAGGGAAAGTTGGGATTGCCGCTGCCCGCAGCATCCGGGGGACTGTTGATCTTTCCGTACTGCGTGCCGGTGGCGACGTAAGGAGGCGTGGTGTTGCCTCCGCCGTCGACGTCTCCCCACCAGACAAAGCCTTGCATGGCCTCCAACACCGCGAACGGGAGGTTGCTGCCCATGCCCCCCATCCCGCCGCCCCCCATACTCGAATCGGCAAGCCCCGTGGCCATCGGATCGGCGTAGCTGCCCGCGTCGAGGTTCTCGGTCATCATCAACGTCATCGAGGTGCCGTCGTGGACCGTCAGATAGTCCATCGTCATCGAGACCTGCGGCCCCATGTTGCACGTCTGCGACATGGGAATGTCGAGCATCATCGACTGCGTGGAATCCTGAAAGCAGTCAAAAAACACGCCGTTGGCCTGGTAGTCGGCCGAGACCGTCATGGTCCCCATGCCCCCCATGCCATCCGCGAACGTGGCGGTGGTGTCTTTTTGTCCCGCATTGACCACGTAGGCGCAGGGGGGTGGATTCGTGGTCACCGGCGGATTGCTCGGACAGACCAGCACAGACAGATAGCCGTTTGCGGCCGGGTCGATTTGGGGGTTGGGCGAAGGGCCCATGGGATTGGCGGTGAGAAAGGTGCCGTTTCGCCAGAGAGCGTACAGATCGCTGCGCTCCACGAAGGGAAGGATCGGCACGACCCAGCTCACGGGGTACTGCCCGATGGGGTTTCCCTGCAGGACGGGCATGGGCGACAGGGTCATATTCTCGCGCCATCCGGGCAGCCGTCCGCCCGTCTTGCTGGCGAAGTTCTGGACGGCGATGCCCAGGTTGTGGAGGTTGTTGTTGCACGTGTTGCGGCGCCCCGCCTCACGTGCCTGCTGCACGGCAGGCAACAGCAGGGCCATGAGCATGCCGATGATGCTGATAACGACCAATAACTCAACGAGAGTGAACGCGCGACGAGAAGGACTCATGGCTACACCAGTTTGCAGATGAATGAAAGCAGAAAATCGATGCCTCGCCTTGTCCGGAAAAATCGCGGCTCCGCCAGCCCGGAGCCCGGCGGCTCGTGTGGAGCAAACTTCCAAATCGTTCGAGCCTGCGGTCGAGCCTCTGCTCCGAACCGCGGAATCAGTCTCTCAAGAACCGGGTCTCAACCAGCGCGCCGCTTGCGAGAGACGACGACCAACGTCGCACGCGACCGCGCGCAGCGCTACTCGATATCGCCAGGCCGCAGAATGCGGCCAATCAAAGACAGGGAGGCCGCAAGAGAGGCGGACCGTGACCTTCGGTGAGCGTCGGAGGTCGTTCAAAGAGACGGTCAGACCGTGCCGGAGGCGTTGCAACCTCGGTCACGAAGCAGCAGGCGCTGTCGACAGGCGGGATGCTGGGCAATCCCTTTGTAGGTGCAACGGGGAGCGGCGTCCGGCGTTGGCAATTCGGCCCGTGGCAAGCGGGCAGAGAGTGGCCGCCTTCGCCATGGCCCGATTGGTCATGTGGCCATGCGTGCGCCTTGCCCCGCACCATGACGTAGTCGCCGCATGTCGCCGCGGCGTCTTCCGCGCCGATGAAAAAGATGGTCGTGGCGCCGATGAACGTGACGCTCACCAACAACCAACGCCGAGCCGATGTTTGCCCGCCGACGAACATGGCGACTTGAACGACAAGATAACGGAAGAGAAGGCTAAGAGACCAAAACTTAACCCCCGGAATCGTTTCATCTTCCGAAACGCTTGGGGGTTGTGTTAGAAGCTCTAAAGCGCGTTTATGGTAATGAACGTACGTCGCGCGATCAAGCAAATCGCAACACAGATCGCGACATTTTCCGAAGTCTTTGTCAAAGCAAAACAGAACTGGGCGGACGGTTTTTCGCAAGACGCTTACCGCCAGACGACCATGTCTCCGATTACGCTACTTCACGCCCGACCGCCGCAGTCCGGGCCACGGCGGAGACGGGCGGCTGCTTCTGGCGGTTCATCCAGATCAACACGGGCGTGGCGATGTAGATCGTACTGTAGGTTCCCGAAATCGTCCCCACGACGAGCGTGAACGCAAAACCGTGAATCCCCTGGCCGCCGAACATATAGAGAATCACCACCACGATGAACACCGTTAACGAGGTGAGCAAAGTACGGCTCAAGGTCTGGTTGATGCACAGGTTGACGAGGTCAGGCGAGAGGTCCGGACTCTTGCCCCGGACTTCGCGGATGCGGTCGAAGATCACGATCGTGTCGTTGATCGAATAGCCGATGATCGTCAGGAAGGCGGCGATAATCGGCAGGTTGATTTTGAAGGGCTCGACGAGCAATTTGTCCATGAAGGGGAGTCCGGCCAACCAGTAGCTTAGCGCCAGGCCGCCGAGGGCCACGAGCACGTCGTGAATCACCGCCAGCACGGCGGCAAAGCCGAAGCTCACCTGCTGGAACCGAATCCACACGTAGACGACGATCAGCACCAGGCTGGCCAGCAGGGCGTAGGTCGCCTGAACTTGGGTGTTGCCGGCCACACTCGCCCCCACCTTGTTCGACGAGGGGAAAACGGGCTCAGAGGCAAATCTTTCACGGAGTTGCTCCAGCACCGGCGCCACCTGGTCGGGTGGGAGCGCAATCTTCAGCGTCCACTCCTCGAATCCGCGACTGCTCCCCTTCTCGTAGTCCTTGTTGTCGACGTTGAACAAGACGTCCTTGCGGCCGGCCGCGTCGAGGGCCTCCTGCAACCCGCCGGTCAAGGTTGCGTGGGTGACACGTTCGGTGAACCTCAACTGGACGGTCGAGCCTCCGGCGTAGGGGTCGGTTCGGCCGCTTGCGGCGTCCTTCTTGTCCGTCTTCTCCGGTTCGGCGGCAGGTTTCCCGTCGGCCGTCGCAGATTCTTTTTCCTGGACGGGTCCTTTTTCCTCGGCGGGGCTCGCCGTGTCGGTCGAGTCGGAAGTCGCTTCTTGGGCCGCCTCGTCGGCCAATGCCAGCAGGTTCTCATCCCCCGGCAAATACCGCGATTGCTGGTCGTCTGACGACTTCTCCGTCTCCTTCTCGTTGTCAGCATCGCCCTTCTGCGGCGATTCGTCCTTTTGCGGTTCGGACGACTTGGATGCCGACGGATCGTCTTCCGGTTTCGCCTCGGGCGATTTAGCGGTGCCCGCTTTCGGGACGCCGGCAATCCGTTCGGGTTCGTCCCACGAAAGATGGTTGTACGCTAGGCGGTGGTCGGTGCCTTTGAAGGCCTGTTTGAGCTTTTCTTCGACCCATTCGATGTCGGTCTTTGGTCCCGTCGCCGGCGGGTTGGTCTCGTCGATGTCGGACTTCGAGGTGATGATCAAGAACCGTTTGCCCGACGGCTCCCCCTCAATGTGAATGTCTTGCACCGTCACGTCGGGCAGGTCTTTCACGAGCTCGCGAATGTCGGCCACTTCCTGCGGTTTTTCAAACAACGTTTCGACCGACACGCCGCCCGTGAAATCGATATCGAGCAGACCGCGGCCGCGCTGCGCGACCCCAACCAGGCCAGCGCCGATCACCAACACCGACAGGGCGATCGCGATAAAGCGCTTGCCGATGAAATCGAAGTTGGGGCTCTGCAGCACGTGCAGCATTTTCAGACGGCTGATCCAGCGCTGCTTTTCGGCGATGTCGAAAAGGAGCCGCGTAAACGTGATGGCCGTGAAGAGGTTCATGACGATGCCCAGAATCAGCGTGACGGCGAACCCCTTCACCTGATCGGTGCCGAGCCAATACAAGACCACGGCCGAGATGAGCGTGGTAACGTTGGCGTCGACGATAGTGGTCGTAGCCCGTTCAAATCCGTTGCGGATGGCCATCCGCAACGTCGCGCCGCGCTGCAACTCCTCACGCATGCGTTCGTAGATCAGCACGTTGGCGTCGACCGCCATACCGACCGTCAGCGCCAAGCCCGCCAGGCCCGAAAGGGTAAAGGCCGCGTGAAACAGGATCATGAAAGCCACGATCAAGAGCACGTTCAAGAGCAGAGCCAGGTTGGCCACCATACCGGCGAAGCGGTAGTAGACGAGCATGAACACCACCACTGCCACCGTCGAGACGAGCATCGAGTAGACGCCCTTCTGAATGGTGTCGGTTCCCAGCGTGGCGCCCGTCCTGAGCGTGGTGGTCGGCTCCTTGCGGAGGGTCGTCGGCAGGCTGCCGGCGGTGAGCACGGCGGCGAGCTCTTCGACCTGTTGCTGCGTAAAGTTCCCCGTGATTTCGCCCCGATCTTCGATCCTCGTGCGAATCGACGGCGCCGACTGCAGCACTCCGTCGAGCACGATGGCCAACAGCCGCTGCAGATCGGGGTGGGCCGGATCGGGCAGGTTCGCGCCCGTCAGTTTACTGAAGAGCCTGGCTCCCTTGTCGTTGAACCCGAAGGAGACCGACGGACGCCCGGTGCGGGCCTCGGTCGCCGGGGTGGCGCTCGTGAGATAGTCGCCCGTCACGGTCACCGCCGGAGGTTCGACGAGCACGAGCACCTCGACCTCGCCCTTCTTGTTCACCCGGCTGGCGTGATGCGGGTCGCTGGCGAGCCGGCGCTCTTCGGGGACGACGGGGACCCACTTGGCTTCCACGTCGGGCTTCTCGCCGGGGGCGGGCTCCGCCGCGTACACTTCGGCATGCGGCTCTTCAAACTTCGGGTCGCGGGCGAGCTGCATGGTCGGCGAGTCGTAGCGGTCGTCGGCCACGATGCGGAATTCCATCTGGCCTTGCTGCTGGATGATTCGCTGGATCCGTTGCTGCTCCGCCTGATCGGCCTCGGGCAGGATGATCTCGATCTCGCGCTCGCCGTAGGGGCGAACGATGACTTCTTTGAGGCCGTCGGGGTTGACTCGCTTGGTCACTGCGGCGACCAGCTTGTCCATGTCTTTGAAATTCTCCTTTTGCTCGATTTCGTAGACGAGGATCACGCCGCCGCGGAGGTCGATCCCCAGCTTCGGCGGCCACTCGAAATACGTCGCGCAGGAGGAGGCGAGTACGGCGAACAAGACCACGGCCATGCGCGTGAAATGGTCGGGCATGCGCAGGGCTTTGCACAGGTAGTTCGCCAGGAAGATCGGGAGGATGAAAATGGCCAGGACGATGGCGATGGCGATGAACATCCTCGTGTCGTCGACCTGCTTGCCCGCGGCACCCCCCGGCACGACCTGCACGTTCGCTTTGCCCAGCGGCTGATCGGCGTCGCCGATCGGATCGGGAACCGTGTTGTCGGCCGGCGCCGAAAGGGGCACCCCCTGCTCTTGTTGCGCTATGGCCGTACCGGCCGAGAACCAACTCGACACGGCCAGCCCCAGCAGGGCCGCCGCAGCGAGCCAACTGCAAAACCGGACCGATTGTCGTGCGAACATCTTTAATTCTCCTGTACGCCCATTGTGCAGCGGTGAGGAATTCGTCACGAACCCGTGCCACCACCGCTACCCGAGTCGCCGTTGAGGACGCGCTGTAAGGCGCTGCGGGTAATCTTGATCTTGGTATTCGTCGTTTCGTCGACGCGAATAGTTATTTCGTCGGCGTCGAGCTGGATATTGGTCACGACTCCGTAGATGCCGCCCGTGGTCACGATCCGGTCGTTCTTCTTCAAGTTCTTGAGCATCGTGTCCCGGGTTTCCTGTTCACGCTTCATGGCCGGCCGTTGCACCAGCATCATGTAGAGGAAGAAGATGGCGACGATCGTGATCAGCGGCATGGCCGTCACGAGCGGGTTCGGCGCCCCTTCTTCCTGGGCGAAGAGAAGAATCAGCGAAAAATCAAATACCAACGGGGCTTCCCCCTCGCGTGAATAGCCCGTGAACCGTGCCTGGGCAACGTGCCTGGTGGCCGCGAGCGAAACAGAAAAGGCCCGACGAGCGTGAGCGGCGTCGAAGTCGATGCTTTTCCAGCGTAGCCGGGTATCATAAAGTTAAGCGCCGCAACGAGCAAGGGCAGGACGGCCCCCTCTCTCTTTGGTAGAGGCGAGGGTGAAGGGCGGCTTGCGCTGTAAGTCGGATTGCCGGCGCCATGCCGCGGCCGAGATGGCGCACCACAACTTACGACAGGGTCGACGCATCAAAATCGGGGCCTTCGCACACGGATTCTCATGTCAAATCACGCCTTTTCCCTGGACGAAACGCTCGACAGCCGTCAGCGGGAGATCTTCGACGTGGCGACGCGGGCCATGGGTCCCAGCGGCTCGCTTCCCTTAAGCCCCGAAATGCTCCGCGAGTGGCCCAGCGGCGATCTGTTTGGCCTCACGCAAAACGCGGGCATGGGCTGGCCGCCGCGCGAAATGCTGGGGCCTCAGTTCCTCATTCTCAGCACTCAAGGGGGCATTCGCGCCGACGACGGACGCCCCATCGCGCTTGGCTACCATACGGGTCATTGGGAAGTCGGTCTGCTCGCCCAGGCCGCGGCCCGCGTGCTGAAAGAAGCGGGGGGCGTGCCGTTTGCCGCGTATTGTTCCGACCCGTGCGACGGACGCACGCAAGGCACCACGGGCATGTTCGACAGCCTGCCGTATCGCAACGACGCCTCCACCGTCTTCCGCCGCATGATCCGCTCGCTGCCGACACGCCGTGGCGTTCTGGGGGTGGCGACGTGCGACAAAGGGCTGCCGGCGATGATGATGGCGCTGGCCGGTTCGAAAGAGATGCCTTGCGTTCTGGTGCCGGGAGGCGTAACCCTGCCGCCGTCGGACGGGGAAGACGCGGGCAAGATCCAGTCGCTCGGCGCCCGCTTCTCGCGGGGCGAGATCACGCTGGAAGAAGCGGCCGAACTGAGTTGCCGGGCCTGCGCGTCGCCCGGTGGGGGCTGCCAGTTTCTCGGCACGGCCGCCACCTCGCAGGTTGTGGGCGAGGCGCTCGGTCTCAGCCTGCCGCATAGCGCGCTGGCTCCCTCGGGCCAGCCGATCTGGCTGGATATGGCCCGCCGCAGCGCCAAAGCCCTCTGGCGGCTCACCGAGCGCGGTCTCCGCCTGGCCGACGTGCTCTGCGACGCGGCCGTCCGCAACGCGATGGTCGTCCATGCCGCCTTCGGCGGCTCGACCAACCTGCTGCTGCACGTGCCCGCCATCGCCTACAGCGCCGGCCTGCGCCGGCCGGCCGTTGACGATTGGACGCACGTCAATCGCCAGGTGCCGCGGCTGGTGGACGTCTTGCCCAACGGCCCGGTGGGCCACCCCACGGTGCGCGTCTTCCTGGCCGGCGGCGTGCCCGAAGTCATGCTCCACCTGCGCGAGCTCAACCTGCTCGACCTTGGCGTGCTCACCGTGTCGGGCGAAACTCTGGGAAGGGTCCTCGACTGGTGGCAGCGCGCGCAACGGCGCGAGCGGCTGCGCGAACGGCTGCGCGAACAGGACGGCGTCGATCCGGACGACGTCATCATGTCGCCCCAGCGGGCCCGCGAGCGGGGTCTGACGAGCACGGTCTGTTTTCCGCGCGGCAACCTGGCACCCGAAGGTTCGGTCATCAAGAGCACGGCCATCGACCCGCGCGTGGTCGACGCCGACGGCGTCTATCGCAAGGTCGGACCGGCGCGCGTCTTCGTGCGAGAGAAAGACGCCATCGCGGCCATCAAGGGGCAGGGAGATCGACCGATCCGTGCCGGCGACGTGATCGTGCTCTGTTGCCGCGGCCCGATGGGGACGGGCATGGAGGAGATCTATCAGATCACCTCGGCGCTGAAACACCTGTCGTTCGGACGCGAAGTGGCCGTGGTGACCGACGCCCGGTTTTCGGGGGTGAGCACGGGCGCCTGCGTCGGTCACGTCGGCCCCGAAGCGTTGGCCGGCGGCCCGATCGGCAAAGTGTATGACGGAGATCGGATTCGCATCGTCGTCGACTGCCGCGAGTTGACGGGCAGCGTCGACCTGGTAGGTGAAGGCGCCGACACGCTGGACGCCGAGGCCGGTACCCGCATCTTGGCGGCCCGGTCGCCCCGTGACGACCTGGCGGCCGACCCCGATCTGCCGGCCGACACGCGTCTCTGGGCCGCCCTGCAGGCGGCAAGCGGCGGCACCTGGGGCGGGTGCGTCTATGACGTGGAGCGGATCATCGCGGCACTGAGACCGAGATAACCGCCCAAGAGCCGACAGTGTGTTGGGTGCCGCGCCGATCCCGGAGGATGGCCTTCCCAGGCCGTCCAGTAATTAGCCGGCGACAAGCAAAACGATAAAAAGTAGTTACGGAACGGGCTAAGGAAGCCCATCCTCCCTAACACCCTTCATCCTGTTCCTCGGTGACGCACGGCGGTCTCAAAAAGGATCGTTCCCTGCCTGGGGGCGCCGCTAAAAGACGCCGACCTTCGTGAGGACGTCGAGCCGATTTATCATGGTCTTGGCCGTATTGTTTCGATTACAATGACGTTTTCATTTTCATTCGCGTCGATTCTCATCTGCCTGGGCACTCAGGAACTGCGAACCCCTTGTCATGATTTGCGTTAGTATCGGGCGTGGACGGCACCGGCACGTCATCGCGGAGCACAAGCACCTGGTCGAACAAGGAGCCAAACTCGTCGAGTTGAGGCTCGATTACATCAACGGACCGATCAACCTCAAGCGTCTGCTGAACGATCGGCCCGGCCCGGTGATCATCACCATCCGCCGACCCCAGGACGGCGGCAAATACAGCGGCAGCGAGCAGGAGCGCCAAGTGATCCTGCGCACCGCCATCGCCGACGGTGTGGAATACGTCGACCTGGAAGAAGACATCGCCTCGGTCATTCCGCGATATGGCAAGACAAAACGCATCGTCAGCCTGCACGACTTTCGCAAGACGCCGGACGATCTGGAGGCGATCCACGCCCGCCTGGCCACGCTCGACCCCGATATCATTAAAATCTCGACGCTGGCCAATCAGCCGCACGACAACCTGCGCATGCTGCGGTTGGTGAAGCAGAGCAAGATACCGATGGTCGGCATCTGCATGGGCGATATCGGCACGCCGTCGCGGCTGCTGGCCGGACGCTCTGGCGCGCCGTTCAGCTACGCCACGTTCCACCACGAACGGACGCTGGCCCCCGGTCAGCTCAGCTTCCAGCAGATGATTGAAGTCTATGGCTACGATCAGATCACGGCCGACACCGAGGTTTACGGCGTGATCGGCGATCCGATCGCGCAGAGCATGAGCCCGATCATCCACAACGCGGCCTTTCGATCGCTGAAGCTGAACAAGGTTTACATTCCTTTTCGGATTCCGCGGGAAGACCTGAACGGCTTTCTTGACGACGCGCCGGAACTGGGCATCAAGGCCCTGAGCGTCACCATTCCGCACAAAGAATCCGTGTTGAAACGAGTCGGCAAGATCGACGGCGCGGTTCGCGGCATCGCCGCGGCCAACACGCTGGTCTTCGAGGAGGAACAGATCGCCGGGTACAACACCGATTATCGGGGTGCCATGGACTGCCTGACCGCCGCCTTGACGACCGAGCGCGGCGACGCCGACTTAAGCGGCAAGGTGGCGCTCGTGCTCGGTGCCGGCGGGGCCGCCAAAGCGATTGGATTCGGGTTGCAGCGACGGGGGGCGGAAGTGGTCATCGCCAGCCGCACGCGCGAGCGGGCCGACAAGCTCGCCTCGGCCCTGTCCTGCAAGGCCGTCGACTGGGGGACGCGGCATAATTTCTGGGTCGATTTGCTGATCAACTGCACGCCCGTCGGCATGCATCCCAACGTCGACGAAACGCCTTACGACAAGCACTATCTGAAGCCGTCGATGGTCGTTTTTGACACCGTGTATAATCCGGAGAGCACTCTGCTGGTCAAGGACGCCCGGCAGCGAAGCTGTACCGTCATTACGGGCGTCGACATGTTCATCCGTCAGGCGGCTCTTCAATTCAAGCTCTTCACCGGAGAAGACGCTCCCACCGAGGTGATGCGCGACGCCTTGAAGCGGACCATCGACCCGGCGAAGCATTGAGCAGGCGGTCGCTCCGTCGCTGAAAATGAACTCCGACGTGTGACGAACGATGTCGCAGTTGCCCATGAACGTCGTTTTGATCGGTTATCGGGGTACCGGCAAGAGCACGGTCGCCCGCCAGCTTGGGCTCGAGATCGGCTGGGACTGGGTCGACGCCGACGTCGAAGTTGAGTTGCGGGCCGGCAAGTCGATCGCCGCCATCTTCTCCGACGAGGGAGAAGGTGCGTTTCGCGATCTGGAGAGCGAAGTTCTGGGGAGCCTGGTTGCCCGGGATCGTACCGTGATCGCTGCCGGGGGGGGCGTGGTGCTGCGCGAGGCAAATCGCCAGCAGCTTGCCGGGTGCGGCCACGTCGTCTGGCTGCGCGCCTCGCCGTCGGCCATCCTCCGCCGAATCGCCGCCTGCGCGACGACCGCCGGCCGGCGGCCGAACCTCACCACGTCGGGAGGCGAGGCCGAGGTGGTGCGCTTGCTGGCCGAACGCACCCCCCTCTACCACGAGTGCGCCGACCTGGAAATCGACACCGAAGACAAATCGCCGGCGGAAATCGCCGGCGAAATCATCAGGCAACTTCATCTCTCTCTGCCCAAGGAATTCGCGTGAACGCGTTTGTCGAAATCCCGCTCGCCTACCGCTTGGCCCTCATGTTTGCCGCCGGCATTTTGCTGGGTCATCTGGCCAACCTGCTGGCCTTCGCCCTCAGCTCCGATCCCCGCCGCAGTCCCTGGTCGGGCCTTCATCCGTACGACGATAAGAGCCGCTGGCTCGATCGGCTGCCGCTGGTCGGTTGGTTTCGGCTGAGCCGCAAAAGCGACCAGCTCGGGCGGGCTTTTTGGGTGCTTCCGCTGTTGGCCGAGCTGGGCATGGGGGCACTTTGTGCGGGCCTTTATTACTGGGAAGTCGGCCTGGGCATGCTCCTCTCGGGCGGGCAGGTGGCTCCGGGGAGGATTCCGCCCAGCCCAATCACCTGGGAGATCATGCACGCTCTTTTCGGCGCCCACGTGGCGCTGTCGTTCTTCATGCTCGTTGCCACGCTGATCGACTTTGATGAGCGTGTGATCCCCGATGAGATCACGGTCCCGGGCACGCTGATTGGCCTGATGCTTGCCGCGGGCTACGCCTGGACGCTGATGCCCGTCGACGCGCATATCAAGCCGCCAGGCATCCAGTTCGTAGAATTCATGACGCTCGTCTACCCGGGGCGAAGCTATCCAGACCAATGGCCCGCGTGGTTGGAGGCCCCCAAGCAGACGCTCCCCCTGTTCGTCGCCCTGGCCGTTTTTTGGTTCTGGTGCCTGTCGCTGCTTCCTTGGCTGTGGCTGCCGCGGCGCGGTTTTGAGAAGGCCGTCCGAATGTTCGTCGGCCACGCGGTTCGTTCGCCCTATTTTCCCTCGATGTTGACCATCGCCGTGTGCGGTGGCGCCGGCATTGTCCTGGTTTGGTCGCTGGGGGGGCCGGGGTGGGCGGCCCTGCTGAGCGCGCTGGCCGGCCTGGCGATGGGGGGCGGGCTGATCTGGTCGGTGCGGCTCATTTTCGCGGCCATTCTCGGCAAAGAGGCCATGGGATTCGGCGACGTGACGCTGCTGGCCATGATCGGCACTTACATGGGCTGGCAGGCCCCTATTTTCATTTTTTTCGTGGCCCCATGCGTAGGACTGGTCTTTGGGGGCGCCCAATGGGCGCTGGGGATGGGGCGCGAAATACCCTACGGCCCGTTTCTCTGTCTGGCGACCGTGGCGGTGATCATCGCCTGGCGGTGGTTCTGGGGGATGTTCATGGACTACTTTCAACCGGTGGCAAACATGCCGGTTTCGCCGATCTTGATGTTGCTTTCGCTGTTTGTGGTCGTGGGCTGCCTGTTCGGAGCGGTGAAGCTGGCCTATCGCTCCTACCAGCACCGGAAATCGCAGATCGCTTAGAAGATCGTCCGCGGGGGACTTAGGCGAAAGTAGGCTAAACTTGTCTATGCCCCCCTGGTTTGAGACAGTTGCCGACCTCGCCGACAAGGGCCAGCGCGACCTCGTGCGCCGCCGCCGCTACGGCCGGATCGAAATGTCGGACGGCCGCCTGGAGCGAATCGTGCTCCGCCCGCTGCCGAAACTGGCGGCGCCTTTCGATCTCGCCTGGGGGCGGCTCGTGCACCGCTCGACGGGCGGAAATCAGTGCTGGCTTTACTACAACCAACCGCAAGGCCTGGAGCAATTCCTGGCCCTGAAGCTCGTGGTTTCCACCCGCGAGGCCACGCTTGCTTCCTTCCGCGGCGCCCTGGAAGTGCTCGACGAGGTGGCCCGGATCAAGCAGACGTATGCCATCGTCTGCGACGCCGCTTACTGGCGGATTTCCGACCGTTTGCTGGCCCGCTGGGGCTGGCAGGCCCACAAGCCCCAGCGGTGGCACCGCAATTTCATTAAACGGTTCCGAGAGGTGTCTGCCTAATTGGCAGCAAGCAAATCAGGAGCAACCAGCCCGCGGGCCGGGCGGAGAGAGATTGAAATCTCTCTTTCTCCCTATTTGGCTGCATGCTATAAGGGTATGCAGGCACATAGCTTATAGCGAAAGCGGCAGACCGGCACCGACGGCCACGAGAATTTGGTATCTCAATTGCTACGAGGTTTTTGCGCCTGCCACCAGGTTGCGACGAACGGGCTTAACCAACGGCCGGCTGCGGCTTTCGCCGCTTGAGAGGCGTTCATGCACCCTTCGATCCTCATCACCGACGACGATCGCGGTTTTCGCGAAACGCTCCGGGGCGTCTTCGAGCCGGAAGGATTCCGCACTCTACTTGCCGAAACGGGCGTCGAGGCGCTCAGCATCGTCTCTTCAGACAGCGTCCACCTGCTGCTGCTCGACATGCACATGCCGCGGCTGAGCGGGCTCGAGACGCTGCGAATGGTCAAGAAGTTGAACTCGCGGCTGCCCTGCATTTTGCTGTCGGCCCATCCCGACGAAGGGCTAGCGGAACAGGCTCTGCGGGCCGACGCTTTTTCGTTTCTCACCAAACCGGTTACCCGCAATACGATCACGAGCACAGTCCGAGCGGCCCTCTCCCAGGCCTACGGCTGGGATCTGGGCGCTCGCGAATTGGGCAGTTGGGAGACGAACGACCACGCCGTCGACCGGCGGCAGCGGTGAAGGCGGCAGTCTCTCGCCGACGGCGCTTCCTCCCGCTCTAGCGAGAGCTCTACGAGGCCCCTGTGCGGCGCGCGACTTTCGATCGCAGAGGCGCGAGCGCGACTTGCCGGCCCATCGCGCAACTATTGTGCGAGGGCCCGTTCGCGGATAATTTACCGGCTGATGATCTGGGTGGAGCAATCGAATGGGAATCTGGCCGATTGGCGTGTTTGCCAGCATTGATGCGGGGTTGGGGGTCAAGCTGGAGGTCGCTCAAGAACTCGGCGTGCCGACGATTCAGCTTCACGCTCCGGCGCAACGCTCTCGTACCACCGCGCACGCGACTGAGTTCTTGCAGCGGCTGAAAGACGCGGGGATCACGCTCACCGCGGTTTTTGGGGGTTTCGAGGGGGAGAGCTACGCGGACATTCCGACCGTGGAGCGAACCGTGGGGCTCGTGCCGCGCGACACGCGCGCCGAACGCACCCAAGAGATGAAGGAGATCTCCGATTTCGCCGGCCTGTTGGGTTGCGACGTCGTCGCCCTGCACCTCGGCTTTGTGCCGCACGATCGCCAGGACCCCCTGTATCGGGAGGCGCTCGATGTGACGCGCGATCTGTGCGATTACTGTCAGAAGAACGGCCAGGCGCTGCACCTGGAAACGGGGCAGGAACCGGCCGAGACCTTGCTTCAGTTCATCCACGATGTGGGCCGCGATAACTTGTTCATCAATTTCGACCCGGCCAACATGATCCTCTATGGCTCGGGCGAACCGATCGCGGCTCTGGAGCAAGTCGGCAAGTATGTGAAGAGCGTCCATTGCAAAGACGGAACGTGGGCGAAGAATCCCGGCAAGGAATGGGGAAGGGAAGTGCCGCTGGGGGAGGGCGACGTCGGAATCGAGAATTACCTGCGCACGCTCGAGAAGATCGGCTACCTCGGTCCGTTGACGATCGAGCGAGAGATTCCGCAGGAGCCCGAGCGGCAGAAGGCCGAAATCGGGCACGCCGTTCGCTTGCTCACCGAGCTGAAACGCAAACTCGGCGAGAATCTTTAGACTCAAGAGCACAGAGCCTTTCTTATGCCCAAAATCAACGTCACGGTTGCACATCAGCTCGGTCAGCAAGCGGCGGCGGATCGCTTGCGCAGTTTCCTGGCGAGGCTCAAAGAAAAGCATCAGGACCAGGTGGGCAACCTGCAGGAAGAGTGGACCGACAATTCGCTGAAGTTCGGTTTCAAATCGTTCGGCTTCCAGTTCCAGGGAACGGGGACCGTCAGCGACACGGACGCCAAGATCGACCTCGATATCCCCTTCGCCGCCATGATGTTCAAAGGCAAGATCGAGGGCGAAGTGCGCGACGCACTGACCCGCGTGTTGACTCGCGAAAGTGGCCCCGGCCCGCAAGGTAGCCCCGGCACTGCGTGACGGGCAGCGGCTTCTCCCTCTCCCTCCGGGAGAGGGCCGGGGTGAGGGCGGCAGGAACGCCGGAAATGGCAGCAAGCCAAGGCACGATCCAGACGCTTCGTCGGGAATGGCTCGCCTTCTCCTGGGCGGAGCGTTGGAGCTACCAGCTTAGAGGCTACGCCCCGGTGATCTTCTTCCGCCACTCGTCGAGTTGCTCTCGACTCAGACTGTTGTCGCGGGTGATCTCCTGCTTCGCCCTGCGGTCGGTGCCCGCCACCGCGACCTGCACGGCCAACCTTCCGTCGGCCCCGTAGCGAAACTCGACGTCGACCGGCGAACGGGCCGGCAGGTGGGGCGGCAAATCGCGAATGACGCAGGTGCCCAGCGGAGTGCAGGCTTCGGGAGAAGGGCTCTCCCCCTCGACGATCTGCACCAGAATCGACTGCTGGTTGTCTTTCGAGGTCTTGAAAACGCGGCGCGCCTTGACGGGCAGCTTCGTATTTCGCGGTATCAACACGGCCGTTCGTTTGCGCTGGGTCGCCGGGTCGGTGCCGACCACGCCCAGGCTGTGCGAATTGACGTTGCGAATCTTGAAGGCCGGCGGATGTCCCTGGCTTTTCGCCAGGAGCAAGCCGGCGTGCAACGCGGCGCCGTGAGCCACCGCTTCGTCGGGCGAAACCGAGGCGTCGGGCTCCTTGCCGGAGATCTGGCGTAACGCGTCGACCACCATAGGCATACGAGATGAGCCCCCCACCAACAACACGCGGTCGATCGCTCCCCAATCGAGGTCCGCCTCGCGCAGCACCTGCCGCATCGTAAACTGGGTGCGGTCGAGAAGGTCGCGCGTCATCTCCTGGAACTGCTCGCGGCTGATCTCCACCCGCAGAGACTCACCGCGAAAATGGCAGGTAACGGAGGCTTTCTTTCGAGCAGAAAGCGCCCGCTTGGCATCTTCGCACTCGCGCCACAACTGGCCGGCCGTACTGGGATCGGTGCGGGGGTCGAAACGCGGATCATGCTGGTGGGCCTTCAAGAACTCCTCGGACACGAAGTCGACCAGCCGCTGGTCCCAATCGCGGCCCCCGAGCTGCACGTCGCCGTCGGTGGCCAAGGCGGTGAACTCCGTCCCTTTGATCTCCATGAGCGTGACGTCGAACGTTCCGCCACCGAGATCGTAGACAAGCACCTTCTGTGCGGCGTGCGCCTCGCCTCTGGCGTTCAGAAAGCCCTGCTGAAAGCCGAAGGCCACGGCCGCCGCCGTCGGTTCGTTGATGATGTCGAGAACTTCCAGCCCGGCCATGTAGCCGGCGTCTTGCGTTCCCTTGCGGCGGACTTCATCGAAATAGGCGGGAACGGTGATCACCGCCTTGTCGAAGGCGCCGATCTGCCGCGCCGCGTCTTCGCGCAGCTTCTTCAGGATATACGCCTGTAGAACCTCTGGCGGATACCGCTTGTTGTCGACCGTGCGGCGATACTCGCGCGAGCCCATGTCGCGCTTGGCGCAGTCGGCCACGCGGTCGGCCTCGGTGGCGATCGCCTTGACCGCCTCCTTGCCCACCACGACATCGTCGCCGTCAAAAAGCACGACGCTGGGGGTCGTCAAATCGCCTTCGGCATTGGAAACCGTCACGGGCCGACCCGTGTCGTCCAGACGGGCGACGGCGGAAAACGTGGTGCCGAGATCGATGCCGACGGCAGGTCCAAGGCTGGCGGTCATGAAAACCAGAATATCCTAAGCGAGCCGTTTCTTCATCTGGCTGGTGCCGGCGCGCCGTTCGGCGTTTGCGGGTGTCCCGACTCAGCCTCAGGCCCAACGGGCGCTCCGATTTTCCAGGGAAACATCTGGGGCGGAAGGCCGAGAAAGTTTCCGTCGGGATTGATGTAGCAGAGGACGTAGTAACCGAGCACCAAGCCGACGGCGGCCGACAGGCCAAATCCGGCGACCACCAGGCCGTTTCCGGAACCGCCGCTTCGAGGCAGCGGCCCACCGGCCGAAGGCCCGGAGGCCGCAACGACCGGCGACACCGCCTGCGGAAAGATCGGCACCGCTGGCTGTACGGCAGGTGTGTGTGTAGCAGGTACCCGGGCAACAGGTGTCGTTGCGGCCGACGGGACGACCGGCTGCACTGGCATCGGCCGTGGAGCAACCGGATGAGACCAGACCGCGGGGCTGGCCGGCACCGGACTGGCAACCGTCGTCGCCGGCATACCGCCCGGCGCCGCAACGTTCGCTGGCACGGCGTGCGGCGCGGCCGCCGACGGAGCCGCGCTCGAACCACCGAGAGAATAAGACAAGTCGTTTGCGGCCGCAGGCGTTCGCCCAAGCGAGATGGGGGCCGTCGCGCCCGTTGCCGGTCCGGCGGTGAGGTGGTCGGCATTGGCGGTCGGAACGAACCCGGGTGCTTCCTTGCGCAGGTTCAGTTCCTCCGCAATGATGTCGGCGAACAGATCCGTACCGCCGTCGGTGCTGACCACTTGCTTCCATCGGGCCAGCCGCTCCTCGCTGAGCGAACCCTCCCGCTCCAGTTCCAGCTTGATTTCGCGCTTCGTGCCCGGCACGACCGCCGTCACTTTGAGCCGCCCGTTGGTTTCATACTCGTAAGTGATCTCAACGGGCCAACTGGCGGGTAAGCCCGCCGGAAGATCTCGCAGCGACGTGCGGCCGATGGCGGTGCACTCGCTGGGCGTGGCGCTTTCGCCTTCCAAAACCTGCACGACCACGGAACGCTGGTTTTCGGTTTTTGTCACGAAGCGCTCTTTCACCCGCGCCGGCAGCGGCGAGTTGCGGGGAATGATAATCACGTTCCGCTTGCGCATCGTCGCCGGGTCGATCCCCTCGATCCCCAGGCTATGCGAATTGACGTTCGTCACCGTGAACATCGGGGGCTTGGCGCTGCCCGGTTGCGTCGCCAGCAGATAACCGGCATAGATCGCCGCGCCGCGGGCCACCGCTTCGTCGGGATGGACCTTCTGGTCGGGCTTGATGCGCGACAGGTGCTCAAGCATCCGGCCTACCATCGGCATGCGCGTCGCTCCGCCGACGAGCAGCACCCGGTCGATGTCCTTCCAAGCAAGTCCGGCCGCGCCGAGCACTTGCCGCGTCGTGTAGGCGGTGCGCTCCAGCAAGTCGGCCGTGAGCTGCTCGAACAGCTCGCGCGTCACCTTCACCGTGGTCGAACTGCCGGCGTGATCGACCCGGATGGCCGCGTTCTGCCGCGCGCTCAGGGTGCGCTTGGCCTCTTCAACTTCGTTCAGCAGCCGCTGCAGGCTGGCCGGGTTGGTGCGGGGATCTTCGCGGTGCTCGTGGATGAACGCCTCGGCCGCGTGGTCGGCCAGCCGCATGTCCCAATCGCGTCCCCCCAGCCGCACGTCGCCGTCGGTCGCCAGCGTCCGCAGATCGCCGGGCCGCATGTCGAGAATCGTTACGTCAAACGTGCCGCCGCCCAGGTCGTAGACGAGCACTTTGATCGCCGCACGCATGTCGCCAGTCGCGCCGAGGTAGCCCAGCTCTTCGCCGAAGGCCAGCGCCGCGGCCGTCGGCTCGTTGACGACGTCGAGCACCGGCAGGGCCGCCATGTTTCCCGCGTCGGCGGTTGCTTTGCGGCGCGGCTCGTCGAAAAAGGCGGGCACCGTGATCACGACGCGAAAATCGGGTCCAACCGCCCGCACCACGTCCGCCTTGAGCTTCTTCAGCACCCAGGCTTGAATGACCTCCGGGGGCATATACTCACCGCAAATCGGACGCGAAAAGACCGGGCTCCCCATGTCGCGTTTGACGCAGTCGGCAAATCGCGCCGGCTTGAGGGGACCGACCTTTCTTGCCTCCTTGCCGACGATGACCTCCTTGTCTTCAAACAGCACGGCGCTGGGCGTGAGGATGTCGCCGTCGCTGTTGGCGATCATGGCCGTCTTGCCCGAGTCCTGCAGCCAGGAGGCGGCCGAGTAGGTGGTTCCCAGATCGATCCCGACGGCTCGACTTCTCGACATGGAGGCGGGGCGCGGTGGTGAAGGGGAATGTGGCCGCGACCGGCGGCCGCACAAACGCCGGATTTTTCTACGCTAACCGATGCCCCGCGACGCGACAAGTTGCGCGGCGCAGGGGTGAATCGCCGTTCAACGGCGGTCGCGACTCTTGACGTCCGACCTTTCGGTCGCGATACTTTGTATTGCAAAGCCACGGCTCTTCATATGCGGAGCTTGAAGGAGGTCAACATGGTGCCCTTAGATGAAGCGCTGGCCCAGATCTCAGACATCCGCGGCCACCTGGCCCGCACCGAGACCTTTCGCGGTTACCGGTCGGCAACGGTCGGCTTTTCGGCCATCGTGGCGGTGGGCGCCGCAGGCTTGCAGGCCGCGCTGATTCCCGACCCGGCAACCGCCACGCGTGACTATTTGATTCTGTGGATCGGCGCCGCGGCCCTCTGCCTGGCGGTGACGGCCGTCGAGATGTCGGTCCGCTGCGCTCGCGCGGTCTCGTCGCTGGCGGTGCGACACGCTTGCCTGGCCGCCGAGCAGTTTTTGCCGTGCGTCGTGGCCGGCGCCCTGCTAACGGCCGTTCTGTTCCGCTACGCGGCAGACGCGCTGTGGACGCTGCCGGGGTTGTGGTCGATCCTGTTCAGCCTGGGCATTTTCGCCTCGTGGCGGCTGCTGCCGCGCGAGACGTTCTGGGTCGCCGTGTACTACCTGCTCGCGGGCCTGCTGTGCCTCGCTGCCGCGCGCGGCGATTCAGCATTCTCGCCCTGGGCGATGGGCGGAACGTTCGGAATCGGACAAGGGCTGGCTGCCGCCGTCTTGTACCACACTCTGGAGCGATCCCATGAGCGAGCCTGATTCGCCGTCCGAAACGCCGGGCCGGTTTGCCTACGAAGGGCTTCAGCGCGCCATGCACGAAAAGGCCCGGCTGGGCATCATGACGTCGCTGGTGACTCATCCCGAAGGGCTGCTGTTCAACGATCTGAAGGAGCTTTGCTCGTTGACCGACGGCAACCTCAACCGTCACCTCAAGGTGTTGCACGACGAGGGGCTGATCGAAATCCGCAAAGGAGCCGGCCGCAAGCGGCCGCAAACCGTCTGCCGCGTCACGGCGGCCGGCCGGCAGCGGTTTTTGGAATACGTCTCCGAGTTGGAGCGCGTGGTTGCAGATGCCGCCGCCGCCGCCCTAGCCCGCGGCCGTTCCAGCAAGACGGCCGCCAGTCGAAATCGTCTGGGCTTCTCCCCCGCCTGATCGCACGCTTTGCAGACCGACACGTTTCTTTGCCGCCATTAACTTTGCATTACAAAGTAACTGATTGGAATGGATGGCCATGTTTCAGCACCTGCTGTCGTCTGTGCCGGACGATCCCTTCTACCAGCCGCGCAAGCCGTTATGGGTCGCCCGCGAGCTGATCGAGGCCCCATCGCTGGCCGGCCTGCGCGGCGGACCCCGCGAGGCGCGCTACGTGCTTTTGGTCAACCCCTTTTATCCCAAGGATCCTCACGCCAGCTTTGGCAAACATGTGCTGACGCCCTCGCTCGCCCTGACGAGCGTGGCCGCGGCGACCCCCAACTCCTGGCGAGTTCGCTACTGGGACGAGAACCTTCTGCAGGGGCCGCCGCCCGTCGATCCGCTGCCGCAAGTCGTCGGCATCACGGTGCACCTGACGTTCGCCCGGCGCGCCTACGAGCTGGCGTCCTGGTTTCGCGGGCAGGGTTGCCAGGTCGTTCTCGGCGGACTGCACGTGCTCTCCTGCCCGGAAGAAGCGGCCCCTCACGCCGACGCCCTGGTGATCGGCGACGGCGTGCAACTCTGGCCCACCATCCTGGCCGACGTCGAAGCCGGCGCGCTCAAGCCGCGCTACTCGGCCGGCTTCGAGCGCCCCTACGACGCCGACCCGCCGCCGCGCCGCACCCTGCTGCCGAAAGAGAGCTTCTTAACCACCTCCAGCCTGATCGCCACGCGCGGCTGCCACAATCGGTGCGGGTTCTGTTACCTGAGCACGGAGGGGCTCGCGATGCCCTATCGCGTGCGGGCGGCGGCCGACATCCGCCGGCAATGGGAGGAAGACAACGAACCCTACGCCGTGTTCATCGACAACAATCTGGGATCGAAGCCCGACTATTTGCTCGAGCTGTGCCGCGAACTGCAGCCGCTAAAGCGCATCTGGAGCGCCGCGGTGAGCCTCGACGTGACGAACCGCGCCGACGTCGTTCGCGCGATGGCGCTGGCCGGTTGCACGGGCGTGTTCATCGGCTTCGAGTCGCTCGCCGACGAGAACCTGGCCGCGGCCGGAAAGCGGTCGCCGCGGGCGGAAGCCTACGCCCAGCGGGTGCGGCTCTTGCACGACCACGGAATTCAGGTGAACGCGAGCTTTGTGCTGGGCTTCGATCAAGACGGCAAAGATTCCTTCAAGCGGCTGGCTGACTGGATCGAGGCCAACCGCGTCGAATGCGGAACGTTTCACATTCTCACGCCCTACCCGGCCACGCCCCTGTTCAGGCAGATGCAGGCCGAAGGCAGGCTGCTGCACACAAACTGGGATCTATACGACACGGCACACGTGGTGTTTCGGCCGAAACGGATGTCGCCTGAAGAGCTGCAGCTCGGCTACGACTGGCTCTACCGCTGGCTGTACTCGCCGCGCAGCATCTGGCGGCGCCGGCCGGCCGACGCCTCGGCCGTGTTGCCCTACCTGGCGATGAGCTACCTCTACAAGCGGAGCAACCGTTTCTGGCACCTGCTTATCAAGCACCGGCTCGTTCACGCCGCCTGGAAACCGCTGGTGCACTGGACGCGCTGGCGTCACGTGCGATTTCGAGAGCGCCTGGCGGCCGCCGGCGACGAGAGCCCGGCTCGATTGCCCATGAGCGGTTCGGTCGTGTCGGCCAGCGTGTGACCGAGCAGCCCCGTCGCTTCGTGACGAGGAGGCGGTCCATGGCCCTTAATTGACTCATTGCTGCACCGTCGGTTTAACCGGTGGCCGGCGGCGCCCGCGGCGGTGGAATCGCCAGACGGCTTCCAGAACCGTTTGACGACGCATGACAAGATGACTAAGACTTGAGCGAAACGATCACGGTCGCCGCCGGCTCCCCGTTAAGCGACGCGGCGATAGTCGAGCGCAACACGTGCTTTCGTCAGCCATGGCGAACTTTGAATCGACTGAAATCGGCCTGATCGGCGGCGTTGAAAAGAGGGACATTCAAATCGTCGATTACGACCCGCGCTGGGCCGACGAGTTCCAGGGGCACGCGGCCAGGATTCTCGCCGCCCTGGGCAAGACGGCCCAGCGGATCGAGCACATCGGCTCGACTTCGGTCCCTGGCCTGGCGGCCAAGCCGATCGTGGACATTCTCGTCGTCGTCAACGACTCGGCGGTCGAAGCAGCCTATCTGCCCCAGCTCAAAGGCGCCGGGTACGAGCTGCGGGTGCGCGAACCCGATTTTCACGAACATCGCATGTTCAGGACGCCAGAGAGGAACGTTCACATCCACGTCTTTTCGCTTGGCTCGCCCGAGATCGAGCGGTACCTGATCTTTCGCGACAGGCTGCGATCAAGCGCCGACGACCGGCTGCGCTACGAAAAGACGAAGCGAGAGCTTGCGGTCCGATCGTGGTCCGACATGAACGCCTACGCCGATGCCAAGACCGAAGTGGTCGAGAGCATCCTCGCCGCCGCGCGGGCATGTCCCGACCAACCGGCGTAACCTCACCACCAACCGGCACTCCCCTACGTCAGCCGCCTACGCTTTGCGCAGCGTGGTAAGGGATTTTCTGATAGCCGGCCGGCGCTTCGTAAGCCATATCAATCAGGCAAGACATAACGTCGGCGCTGAAGCACCGGCTTGGTCGGCCGCTCACGAAGAAGAGGAGATCCTCGTGGAAGACATGGATCAGATCGTCAAGGAGTTTCTCGTCGAGAGTTACGAGAACCTCGATCAGCTTGACCGCGACCTGGTGCAGCTCGAAGAGACGCCGGGCGATCGCGAGCGCTTGGCCAGCATCTTCCGGACGATCCACACCATCAAA